>NZ_JANLVV010000063.1:0-14119 GCF_031364185.1 Salinibacterium sp.
TTTTTCGTTTCGAGTAGGCCCAATAGCTGTTCCACGTGGGTCGGCATGAAGATGTCGTCGTCGCAGAGGTAGAAGATGGCGTCACTGCGAGCCGCCATGATGGCGTCGTGACGATAATGCTCGCCGTGATGGGCACCCTTGGGGTGATCAAAGAATCGCACCCGGGGGTCGGCGGCGCACAGCTCGAGCGCCTTCGCGCGTAGGGCTCCCGTTGCACCATCCCCAATAATAAGAACTTCCACGTCACGGATTGTCTGGTTCAGCGCACTCGCCACTGCTATCTCCAGAGTCAACGGTCGACTGTGGGTTGGGACCAGCACCGACGCAACCGGTTTCACGAGCCTTCGACAGCCGTGTGAAAGGGTTCGGACGCCAGAACCATCACCCGTGAGTGAGAGTCGGCGAGTGTGTACTGAATATAAAGGCCCATCGGAACGAGGATCGCAGACCCGGGTTGCTGCAGATCAAAGGTCTCATTGAGAGATGTGTCATCGGCCCCCAGGTGCACAGTCACTCGACCACTGACGAGAAGTAGCAATTGATCGCACGGCACGAAGTGATTACCGCGTGCGATCGCGCGGTCGCTGTACCCCACAGTGAACACGCGGCGCACCGCGAACGGCACGTCCGCGAACTCCGTTGCGAGAAGTGCACCACGCTCATCCTCGAACACGGGAAACGACATCCGCCTCGCCTCAGGCATGCGCCCACTCCTCTAACGACGCGGTCACGCGCTCAATCTCCTCTTCGCTCATCTCAGGGAAGGAGGGAACAGTGAGAATCGAATCCCGCAGAGTGGCCGCTACCGGCGAACGCACGCCGCGTGGTATCCGGAGTCCCGGCATCTCTGACACCAGAAAGGGGTAGTGGATGGCGGTGCTGATCCCGCATCGGGCAAGGTGGGCCTTGAGGGCATCCCGAGTCGAACTTACGACGACAGCATGGTGAGACACGGTCGTCATGGTGTCGCCATGAAGTCGAGTCGGCCCGCCGGCCAAGACCGCCTCATAGCGCGCGGCAATACGTCGCCTTCGGGTATTGCGGTCATCGAGGAAGGGCAGGCGAGCACTGAGCACCGCGGCGTGGATGGGGTCGAGCCGGGAGTTGCGGCCGCTAACAAAATCAACCCTGAACCGTTCACCCCAGCCATATTCTCGAATAGCTCTGGCTCGTGTGGCGAGCTGGACATCATGAAAGGCCACCGCGCCAGCATCCCCGATCGCTCCCAAATTCTTTGTCGGGTAGAAGCTGAATGTCGCCGCGTCGCCAGACCGTCCCACGTGGCTACCCGAGAGCCGCGCACCATGCGCCTGCGCGCAGTCTTCGATCAACCGCAGGCCTTGCTTCGAGCGCCACGCGTCCAGCTCACGAATGTCTATCGCTTCGCCGTGAAGGTGGGTGACCACGATCGCGCTGACATCCGCGCGTATCGCGGCAGCAGCCGTAGCTGCTGTGGGGGCCATGGTCAGCTCGTCCACATCCATCACCACCGGTTCCAAGCCGCACAGTCGCAACGCCGTCGATGCGTAGCCACCCTCGTTAGCCGCGACGAGCACTCCGGCACCGGGCGGGAGATCCAGAGCTGACAGTGCAATTGCGAGGGCATCGGTGCCGTTACCGACGCCGACAACATGATTGATGTCGAGGAAGGCCGCGAAGTCGTCCTCAAACCTCTCCACAGACGGACCGAGAATCCATGGTCCATCCATCACGACCCGACTTATCGCCCCCGAAACGGCACGCCGTTCCTCCTCGGCTAATCGGGTGGGGGCAGCCACCGGAACATCGACCATCACAGACCCAGCGCCGAACGATAAAGGGCGGGCGTCATCGCGACTCGACCGACAATCGCCAGCATCTCGTGGATGCGTTCGACGAGCGCGGGATTGGTAGCAAGACGCGTTCTGGCGCGATCGAAGTAGATGCCGTCCTCGAGGCCGACACGCACGCCGCCGCCGCTGGCAATAGCGATCGACTGCGCGGTCACCTGAAAATCACCGATCCCGGCCCCTCCCCACACGGCTGATTCGGGCATCCGGTCAATGGCAACCCCGATCTCGGCAGGTGTGGCCTGCATACCGGCGATATTGCCGAAGAAAAGATTCGCGGCAACCGGGCCGACAAGGAGGCCCTCCTTTTGCAGGACTTTTGCGAAGTTGAGCATGCCGAGATCGAAGATTTCAAGTTCCGGGATGATGCCTCGCTCGCGCATGATCCTCGCGAGTGATCTGATGCTCTCGGGGGAATTGACGGATGCGCCGGACATGAAATTAAGCGAAGAAAGGGTGAGGGAAGCGATGTCCGGCTTGAGGTCACCGTCGAGCGCGAGCACATCGGCCCTCTTCTCAAGCTCGTTCCAATTGCGACCGCTTGTGCTGACGTTGATGACGACATGGGGAGCAGCTTCCCTGACCCGTCCGATGATTTCCGCGTAGATGTTCCGCTCCCACGCTGGGTTTCCTTCGGTATCGCGGGCGTGGAGGTGTACCGATGAGATGCCGATGGCGGCGGCTGCGGCGACATCCCGGGCTATCTCAAGCGGCGTCAGGGGAACATGTGGTGTCATCGCCCTGGTCGGAATCATTCCGGTAGGAGCGAAGATCACCGGGGCAGGGCCGCTCAGCATCTCTAGCAGTGCGGGCATGTCCTTGGGCCCTCCAAGCGGGGAAGTATTTGGATGATTCGCGCGGGACTTCCGACGACGACAGCGTATTCGGGCACGTCTTTCGTGACCACTGCACCCGCACCCACAATCGCACCCCGCCCCACGACGATTCTCGGGAGAATTATCGCACCGGCTCCGACCGTGGCAGTTGCTTCGACCGAGATGCCGCCGGTGAGCACGGCTCCGGGGGCGATGGAGGATGCGAATCCGATCTGATTATCATGTCCGATTGAGGACGACCGATTGATGTTCGCATGGCATCCAATCACCGTATTCGAGGCGACTACCGATCCGGCATTGATGTAGGCCCCGTGCCGGACCGTACTGGTCGAGGCGACGCTGCAACTCGGGTCGACTAATGCCACCGGGTTGCCGAATCCCTCAGTGAACGCGGCCATCGCCGCGTTGGCGCGCCCCGCCGCCGATGAGAGTCCTATGACAAACGGGATGCTCCTGTCAGTCTGCGAATTCAGCCCCGACAAATTCGGCAGCAGGGGGTCGGCGTCACCGAAGTTATCCACGCAATGCACCTCAATTCCCCGCCGCCGCGCTGACTCGACAATGTCCCACGCGTAGGGGGAAGCGACACCCACGACCGAGATCGATGATTCCATAACGCCCTAGCCGCGATCCCGCAGCCGCACCGGCCGTTTGAGGCCGTCTTCCCGGAGCTCGGCCGTGCCATCCCGCGACTCCACGTTACGGGTCTCGGCCCCGATGACCGTAGCGGGACGGGTGGTCGCGGGGAGGTCGGCGTAAAAGGCGAATTCGTCTACTGCCTTCGTGAACGCGGCGCAGGTAGAGCCGGTCACGCCGATCCCGATCACCATGCGCCCGAGCCTACACACACTGAGCGCCAGCAGGACGTAGTCGGAGTTGCCGGCACCGATCACGACCGGGGTGATGTTCGGCAGGCAAAAGAGTTCATCGATGACATCGACGGCGGGGCGGATTGCGGCGGCGGCGTCCGGCACAACTCGTCGAGAACGCCACTTTTGCTGGGTTAACTCGTGATGAGGCAGCAAAAGTGGCGTTCTCGATGGATTTGCGGCGCGGCGACGAGCGCGCGGCGACCAGCGCGCGGCGGCGAGGGCGCGGCGACGAGGGCGCGGCGACGATACACAGTGGATGCCGCAGGCACGAGCCCGCGGCATCCCGAGTTAGAGGCTAGGCGCGCTTTTTCGCGTCGAACAGGAGGTTGTACGTGAACCCGGCGATGAGGGCACCGAGGATCGGCGCCAGGATGAACACCCACAGCTGGCCGAGCGCCTCCGGCCCTCCGAAGATCGCGGTGGCGATAGAGCGGGCCGGGTTGACCGAGGCGTTGCTGATCGGGATCAGCACCAGGTGCACGAGCGTCAGCGTGAGCCCGATGGCCAACGGCGCGAAGCCGCTGGGTGCCCGGCGGTCGGTGACACCCAGGATGACGTAGAGGAAGATCGCGGTCAGCACGACCTCCGCGAGGAGAACCGAGCCCAGGTTGAACCCCGAGGGCGAATGGGCATCGAAGCCGTTCGACACGCCCGCGAACGTGCCCACGGTCTCGCTGGTCGACCCTGATTTGATGGCGAGGATGATCGTGGTCGCCAGGATCCCACCCACGACCTGTGCCGCGATGTAGGCAAGCACGTCGGCCCAGGCGAAGCGGCCGGCGGCGGCGGCCCCGATGGTGACCGCGGGGTTGAAATGACCGCCCGAGATGTGGCCGACCGCGTAGGCCCCACCGACCACCGAGAGGCCGACGGCCAGGGAGACCCCGACGAAGCCGGTGTTGAACGAGGCAAACATCGCGGTGCCAATCACCGCGAATACGAGGAAGAAGGTTCCGAACACTTCCGCCGCAAGTCGACGGCCCAGCGCGGGTGTTGCGATCTCGATGTCGGCGTTGATTACTTCGTTAGCGGCCACGTGAGCGCCTTTCTCTGAGTGTGCGGACGGCGATTGCGCAGCCCGATCCTGAGACTACGCCGAGAGTCTCGGGGGTGGTGGGAGGCTCGTCGTCGAAGCTAGAGCAGCCCGGCCGCTTTCAGCGCGATGTATTTGTCCGCCAGGGCCGGCGGCAGGTCCTGCGGTGCCCCGGTGACCACTTCCGCGCCGAGCTGCCGGATGGCGGCGGCCACGCGCGACTGGTCGAGCATGGCCCGCTCGGCGGCGGCGGCACGGTAGACGTCCTCGCGGTTACCGCGCTGGAGCGTGGCATCCAGCACGGTGGGGTCGGTGACGGATGCCACGACCACCATGTTCTTGCGGGTCAGCTGGGGCAACACCGACAGCAGTCCGTGCGCGGCCCCCGGTGCGTTGATGGTGGTCGCCAGCACCACAAGCGCATGGTGTGACGTGATCGAGCGCACGAGGGCGGGAACGGCTGTCCAGTCCATCTCGATCAGCTCGGGTTCGACCGGCGCCATGCTCGACACCATCCGCGAGAGTAGCTCGGCCCCGGTTGCGCCCTGCACTCGGGCCCGCACCCTGCGGTCGAAGATGACCATGTCGACGCGGTCGCCGGCGCTGGAGGCGAGGGCGCCGAGCAGCAGCGCGGATTCGAAGGCGGTGTCGATGCGGGGTTCGTTGTCGATGCGAGCGGCCGAGGTGCGCCCGCTGTCGATGATGATCACGACGCGCCGGTCGCGTTCGGGGCGCCAGGTGCGCACGACCAGGCCGGGGCCGGATGAGGCCGCCCGGCGGGCCGTGGCGCGCCAGTCGATCGAGCGCACATCATCCCCGCGCACGTAGTCGCGCAGGCTGTCGAATTCGGTGCCCTGTCCGCGCACCATGACACTGGTGGCACCGTCGAGTTCTCGCAGCCGCGCGAGCCGGGAGGGGAGATGCTTGCGGGAGTTGAACGGCGGCAGCACCGTGATCGCCCCGGGGATCGAGATGGTCGCCTGCCGCGCGGCCAGCCCCAGCGGCCCAAACGAGCGGATGGTGACGTGGGCGGCCCTGCGCTCGCCTCGCCGGAACGGGGTCAGCATCGTGGTGATCGCTCGCCGTTCGCCGGAGGGGACATCCACTGCGGCACGTCGTGGCAGGGCTCCCGCCGAGGGTGACCAGCCATCGCGGACGACACCGCGCACGCGTCGCCGGCCCGCATTGGTGACGTACAGGGTCGACGCCACGGTCTCGCCCAGCCTGACCCGACCCGGCAGGTCACGCGAGAGTCTGGCCGCCCGGGGCGACCCGGCCACGATGAGGTCGAGCGCGACCAGCACGGCCACCAGCAACAACCAGAGCGCGAGCACGATCGGCAGGCCTGTCGCAATGATCGGCAGCACGCCGAGCGCCACCAGGGCAACGAACCTCCCGGAGAGGGCCACTAGCGCAGCGCAATCAACAGCGGGGTGATCACATCGGCACCTGCACCTGCTGCAGGATCGACCGCAGGATCGCATCGGGTGAGACGCCTTCGAGCTCGGCTTCCGGTCGCAACTGGATGCGGTGCCGCAACACCGGCAACACCATCGCCTGCACGTGGTCGGGCGTGATGGCGTCGAATCCATTGAGCCACGCCCATGCCTTGGCGGCCGCGAGCAGCGCCGTCGAGCCGCGCGGGCTCACGCCGAGTTTCACGGAGGGGCTCTGCCGTGTCGCCCGCGCAAGGTCGACGGTGTAGCCGATGACATCGGCGCTTGCCCCCACCCTGGCGACGGCGGCCTGGGCCAGGGCGAGCTGGCCGGCGTCGAGCACGGCAGTGACTCCGGCGGCGTCGAGATCGCGCGGGTTGAACCCCGCGGCGTGGCGTCTCAGCACCTCGATCTCGGTGTCGCGCTCGGGCAGTTCCAGCACCAGTTTGAGCATGAACCGGTCGAGCTGAGCCTCGGGCAGCGTGTAGGTGCCTTCGTATTCGATCGGGTTCATGGTGGCGGCGACCATGAACGGCACCGGCAGGATGCGGGTCTCACCATCGGCGGAAACCTGGCGCTCTTCCATTGCCTCCAGCAGCGCCGACTGGGTCTTCGGTGGGGTGCGATTGATCTCGTCCGCGAGCAGGATGTTGGTGAACACCGGCCCGGCGCGAAACTCGAACTCGCCGGCCTTCGCGTCGTACACGAGCGACCCGGTCACGTCTCCTGGCATCAGGTCGGGGGTGAACTGCACCCGCTTCGTCTCCAGCGTCAGAGCGTGGCTGAGGGTGCGCACCAGGAGCGTCTTGGCCACACCCGGCACACCCTCGAGCAGCACATGGCCACCGGCCAGGAGGGCAATCGTGAGGCCCGTGACGGCGGCATCCTGCCCCACCACGGCCTTACCCACCTCGGTGCGCAGCTTCGCGAACGATTGCCTCAGGTCCTGATCAGTTGGTTGCTGGTCAGTGCCTTGCTGGTCACTCAGCTGGTCGGTCAGCGCGTCAGTCATGTGTCGATTCTCCAGTAGTGGGTGGGGTGGTCAGGGGCGCACGGCAATGGCGACGTCTCGCTCGAGCACGAGCAGGGCATCAGACAGCGACACGAGGTCGGCGTCGGTCGCGGGGATGGTGTCGACGAGAAGATTCCGGATGTCGCCAACCTGCGCTCGCGTGACGGCCGCTACCGCGGAGATCACCTCGTCGACGCTCGCCGCGCGCGGCTGCCCACACAGGACCGCGAGCCGCTGGATCGTGCCGACCCGCAGGGAGTCGAGCGCTCGCAGCCGGGCCGACGACTTCTCGTACAGCCGAGCGCGCCCGAGCATCGTCTCGCTGGAGCGCACGGTCACGGGCAGGTTCTCGATCACGAGCGGTCCGAAGCGTCGGCCACGCCAGACCGCGGCGGCGATGAACGTGAGCACGAGCAGCACCAGCACAGGGGTGACCCAGGGCGGGGTGAGTTCGCCGAGGGTCTCTGGCCCTCCATCCGGAAGATCGGCAAAGGTCGGGATATACCAGACCAGGGTGTTCTTCGAGCCCAGCAGGTTCAGCGCGAGTGCGGCGTTGCCGTTGTCGATGATGTGCTCATTGGTGAGGGCATCGGTGACGCCGAGGAGGGTCACCGTGCCGGAACCGCGCTCGAGTTGCACCAGCGAGAAGACGTCGTCGCCGCTGCCGAGGCAGCTGGTGACCCCGCTATCGTCGCCGACGACGCGATAGCCGTAGCCCGACCCCGAGACGGTGTCGGCCTTCTGCACCGCGGACAGCTCGCAGTCCGCGGTGAGCTTCTCGTCGACGAAACCGGCCTGCGCCACCTGGGGCGCGACCTGCTGCAGCTGCGAGAAGTTCGCATCCACGACAACCACGGTGTCTGCCAGGCCCACGGTGTCAGAGAGCTGGCTGTCGTCGAGAAATCCCTCGGCATCGTAGAGCAGCAGGGTGGTCTCGCACGGCTCGGTGATGGCGTCTCGAGCATCACGGAGAGTGGATGCCGCGACCACATCGACCCCCTGCTGGCGCAGCACCTCGGCCAGGGCCATCGAGCCGCCCGGAGCGGCACTGGTGGGGTCCAGTGGTGGACCCTGCGCGGCGGAGCCCGCGGTCGCGAGCGCGATAATCGCGATCGTGACCGCGAACAGGGCGACCGCTACCCAGAAGAGGGCACGCCTGGCGGCACGACCAATCGTCGGCGTCAAGATGCGCTGCTCCTGCTCCGTGCTCGTCACCGTGTCACCGTGTCAAGCACAGTGTTATCGAGCTCGGGGCGCGCCGCGCGCAGGTCTCGCTCCAGCGCGGCGACCTGCCGGAACTGCTGCTGCGTGCCCTCGCGACCGAGGTACCGCACCTCGTCGAAGGCGGTGGCAGACACCCGCAGCTGTTCGGCGAGGCCGGGGAACGGGGCGCTGGCCCTGACCGCAAAATCCCGTGCCGTAGTTCCTGGGCTCGTGGTGATGATCGTGCGTTCGGCGAGGCCTCGGGCTATCGCGCGGAACAGCTCGGCGACCGCGGTGGAGTAGTCGCCCCGCGCGGCGGCGGCCTCGCCATCCTGTCGAATCTGTGAGGCGGACCGGTCATCGTCCTCACCGAAGAGAGCTCCGGCCACGGCACTGCGCCTGTTGAGGCGCGGCACGCCGAAGATCAGGAACGCGACGATGATTCCGACCACCACCAGCGTGATGATCACGCCGATTCCGAGCGCGGGAGGCCCCTCGGCGTCGCCGAGTCGCAGCGATGACAGCCAGTCCTGGATGGCCTTGGCGACGATGTCGAACAGGGTTGGTTTCGCGGCCTGGTAGGGCGGCTTGGCGAGTTCGTTGACCAGCAGCCGCACGGCCTCAGGGGCATCGGGATCGACCGGAACATCGACCGGAAGCAGCGTCAACAGCACGAGTCTCACGACCAGGGCGATGCCTGCGCGGGTGCCTGCGGTTCTGGCGTGCCGGTCGCGCGGGGCTGGTACGGATCCATGACGCTCGTGTCCCCGGCCTGGCGTGCCTCGACGAACCGGCTGAGTTCGAGGTCGAGGCCCTCCTTGCGCATCCTGATGTCAATGTAGATCAGTGCCGTCGTCGCGGCCTGGATCACGGCGGCGATCGCGCCGAAGACGATGGTCACGATCACGGTGAGGATGTACAGCACCACTACGCCGACCGCGAGCCCTGTCTCATCCCCATTGGGGTTGATCAGGGAGCTGCCCAGCAGGAGGACGCCTTGCAGCGGCGCAGCGATGATGCTCGCAACCGTCTGCACGATGACAGACACCAGCAGCTGGATGCCCAGTGTCTTCCAGAAATACCCGGTAGTCAGCGACCACGACCTGGTGATCGCGGCCCGCAGTGGCAGCCGTTCGAGCATGAGCGCGCTCGGAACGAGGCAGAGCCGGGTTCCCAGCCAGAACCAGACGACCGCGGACCCGCCGGCGGCGAGCACGCCGAGGATGACGCCGATGACGATGCCGGCGGTTCCGCCGAAGGCGATGATGAGCCCAATGACGACGGAGAGGATGGCCAGGGCGGTGACCGCGGCGCCGGTGAGCAGCAGCGCCCAACCGATGATCGCCCCGATCCTGCCCTTGGCGGCATTCCATAGCCCCCGGAGTTTCAGCTTCTCGCCGACCGTGCCCCTGGCCACTTCCAGCACTACGACGGCCTGCAGGATGGCGGTCACCACGATCGACAGCATCACGGGGACCAGGGCCGACAGGATGATCGTGGCCGTGGCACCGGCGGCGATAGCCGCGGCATCCTCTCCCGTGGCGCTGGTGACCCGGGAGAACGCAAAGAACGACACCAGCCCGACCACGACGAGGGTCACCAGGAAGATCAGCCCGGTCAGCGCGAGTGAGAAGCCGAACATGGGGCGTGGATTGCGTCGCAGCACCTGGAACGCCGCGCCGAGCAGGGTTCCCAGCGTCAACGGTCGAAGGGGGATGAGCCCGGGTTTCGGCGGCGGCGTCCAGCCCGGGGCGCCAGCCGGTGGTGGTGCGGCATGGTCTGACGTCGCGTACGGCGATGGGGGAAGAACGGAAGAGGGCCCCGCCGGGGACTGCCAGGGGGTTTCGTTACTCACAGCAGCATCCTTTGCCTCATCCGACAGTCCTCAACATGCTTTCACACTCGACTACTCTTATGCGAAAGCTCCCGCGCCCGTGAAGGCGGGCTCGATGCAGTTGCGAGGTACAGGTGAACGCGCGAATTCTCGTGGTCGATGATGACACGGCGCTGGCAGAGATGATCGGTATCGTGCTGCGCTCGGAAGGCTTCGAGCCTTTCTTCTGCGAGGATGGCGCCGCGGCGCTCGGCGTGTTCCGCTCCGCAAAGCCCGACCTGGTGCTTCTCGACCTCATGCTGCCCGGGATGAACGGCATTGAGGTCTGCGCGCAGATCCGCGAGGAATCCGGTGTGCCGATCATCATGCTGACGGCCAAGAGCGACACCGCGGACGTCGTGAAGGGTCTCGAGAGCGGCGCGGATGACTACGTTGTCAAGCCGTTCAACCCGAAAGAGCTCGTCGCGAGGGTGCGCACACGACTGCGGCCGAGCCCCGAGATCGCGGGCGGCTCCCTGCAGATCGGTGACCTGACGCTGGATGTCGCGGGGCATGAGGTCAGGCGGGGTGAGCAGAAGATCAACCTGACGCCGCTGGAGTTCGAACTGCTGCTCGCTCTCGCGTTGAAGCCCCAGCAGGTTTTCACCCGCGAGATGCTCCTCGAGCAGGTCTGGGGTTACCACTACAAGGCCGACACCCGGCTCGTGAATGTGCACGTGCAGCGGCTGCGCGCCAAGGTCGAAGAAGATCCCGACAGCCCGCGGATCGTCATGACCGTGCGTGGCGTCGGCTATCGCGCGGGTAGCACTACGTAGGGCCATGCGCGACTTCGACTGGCGCGCCGGGGTGGAGCGAGCCCTGAGGCTGTGGCGCTCGTCGCTGCAGGTGCGCACCATCGCCATCACTCTCGTGCTGTCGGGTGTCGCCGTCGCCATCATCGGCGGCTACGTCTCACTCAGCGTCGGTTCCAACCTGTTCGACAGCCGCCGCGCCCAGCTCGAGACCACGAGCGCGAGCGCCACCCTCACGGGGCAGCGATTCTTCGACGAGGCGATAGACCAACCCGGGTCGGAAGACCTCGATGTGACCATCGTCGATGCCGCGACCGCGATCCTGGGCGCGGCGAGGAGCACGGGCGGCGCTCCGCAGTACGCCATCAAGCGCACCCCTGGGCAGGATGCTCCCGGCGGTTCGGCCGGAATCCAGTCACCCGATCTTGACCAAACCCTCATCTCGACGGACCTGCGAACCGCAGTGCAGAAATCCACCGAGGCCCGCACGCAGTACCAGTCGGTGGCTCTCGTGCAGAGTGATTCTTCGGTCGATCCCGGTCTCGTATTCGGCTCCACCCTGAGCGTGCGCGGCACGCAGTACGAGCTCTACCTCGTGTACAACATCAGTGACGCGCAGTTGACGCTGGGCTTCGTGCAGCAGGCCCTGGCGCTCGGTGGTCTCGCGCTGATCCTGCTCATCGGCGCCGTTACCTACGTGGTGGTGCGCCTCGTCGTGGGGCCCGTGAAGCTGGCGGCCGAGACCAGCCAGAAGCTCGCCGCCGGGCAGCTGGAGGTGCGCATCCCGGTGAAGGGCGATGACGTCATTGCCACCCTTGCGCGATCGTTCAACGGGATGGCGGCGTCGCTGCAAAGCCAGATCACGAGGCTCGCCGCCCTGTCGCAGGTGCAGCAGAGATTTGTTTCGGATGTCTCGCACGAACTCCGCACTCCACTGACGACCATCCGCCTCGCGGGCGATGTGCTCTACGACCAGCGTGAAACATTCTCGCCGTCGGTGGCACGCACCGCCGAACTGCTGCACACGCAGGTCGAGAGATTCGAATCGTTGCTCGCCGACCTGCTGGAAATGAGCCGTTACGACGCCGGCGCGGTCGACATGGAGACAGAGCCGACCAGCCTGGTGCGCCTCGTTGACGACGCCATCGAGAGCGTGACCTCACTCGCTGAGTCAAAGGGATCGCCGCTCAGGCTGGTAGCGCCGGGGGGCTACTTTGAGGCCGAGGTCGATAGCCGTCGCATCCGGCGTATTCTCCAGAATCTGCTGGGCAACGCCATCGACCACGGGGAGGGTAAACCAATTGTCGTTTGGGTGGACAGCGATAAGAAGGCCGTGGCCATTGCGGTGCGCGACTACGGTGTCGGAATGACCCCGGCCGCCATGGAACGTGTCTTCGACCGCTTCTGGCGTGCCGACCCGTCACGCCAGAGGGTCACGGGGGGCACCGGGCTGGGGCTGGCGATCTCGCTCGAAGATGCCGCGCTGCACGGCGGCTGGCTCGAGGTATGGTCGGCGCCGGGAGAGGGTTCGTGCTTCAGGCTGACCCTGCCTCGAGAGCGCGGAGCGGTGTTGGCCGGATCTCCGCTGGAGCTTCCGCCGGAAGACAACATCCCCCAGTCGGAGGCGATCGATGCGTAGACAGTCCTCAGTCATCGCGGTCGCCGTCGCGGTTGTGCTGACCCTTGCCGGTTGTGTGGGAATCCCCTCGAGCGGTGGAGTCAAGGAGGGGCCGCTGATCGACAATCCGGATAGTCCCGAGGTCGAGTTCGTGGTGTCGGGCCCGCAGAAGGATGCCTCGCAGGAGGAGATCCTCGCGGGCTTCATGCAGGCGGTGCGCGCACCGCAGAGCAACTTCACGATCGCTCGACAGTTCTTCACGACGGAAATGGCGAGCACCTGGGCGCCGGATGAGGGCACGACCATCCGCTCGGGGGCGGCCACCACGGCGGTCGGCAGCGGACCAGACACCCTGTCATACACGGTGACGACCGCGGCCCTGGTTGACGCCAGGGGCCGCTACACCGAGCCCCCAGCGGCGGCGCAGACCCTGAGCTTTGGGTTCACGCAGCAGGACGGGCAGTGGCGCATCAGCGCCGCGCCGCCCGGGATAGTGCTCTCCATCAGCAGCTTCAACCTCGTGTTCACCGAGCAGTCACTGTATTTTTTCGATCCCAGCTATCGGTACCTGATTCCCGACGTCCGGTGGTTTCCCAAACGGTCGAATCTCATCTCCACCACCGTGTCTGAGTTGCTCGCCGGCCCGACGGAGTGGTTGATTCAGGCCGCCGTGACGGCCTTCCCGCAGGCAACAACGCGCGACTCCGTGAGCGTGGAACCGGGCCTGGCGACCGTCGCCCTCAGCAATGAAGCGCTCGCATCGAGCCCGGTGGCCCGAGACCAGATGCGACAGCAACTCGTGGCAACCCTCGGCATCGCGAACGTCGTCATCACGGTCGGCGGAACAGAATTGCCCACTCCCAACGCTTCCGGCGATGCCGCGATCACGCCGACGGTGGACAGCGCGGCGCTCATCGGCACTGGCGACGAGTTCGGCTTCGACGGTGGGTCCGGGATCGCCGGGGTGCCGGGGGTGTCGACTCTTGTCGTCGGCGCCAACGCGACCGGAGCGAGCCTGGCGCAGAGCAAACTGTCGGCCGCGATCCTGTCGGCCGAGGGGGTGTCGCTGGCAACGTCGGGCGTTGGCGGTCTGGTTGGCCTCGATGATCGGCCCGGACTAGTCCGCCCATCTATTGACCCATTCGGGTTCATCTGGACAGCCCAGGGCGCCAACGCGGCGTCACTGCTGACTGTCGATGCCGGCCGGGTTCGGCATGAGCTTCAGTCTGGCCTGCCCTCTGACACCCAGATCGTGTCTCTGGCGGTGTCACGCGACGGAGCCAGGCTGCTGCTGTACCTCGCAACGCCCACCGGCCCTGGCCTCTTTGTGGCGGGCATCATTCGCCAGGACACCATTCCCGTGCGGCTCGGCGGGCTCTTCCCACTCACCACACCCAACGGTGAGCCGATGGATGCCACGTGGGTGGACGACAGATCGGTGGCCACGGTCTCCACCACCGGTACCATCACGCTGGTCGAGATCGGCGGACCGACGCAGCTGCTCGGCCAGCTCGAAAATGCCACCTCGATCGCGGGCGGAACCGGCGGACCAGACGGGCTGCGGGTGCTCAGCGACGGCGAGCTGTGGCGATCACAGGGCAGCGGCTGGGTGCCAACCGGCATCAGAGCGTCGTTCCTGGCGACGAAGCAGTAGG
>NZ_JANLVV010000086.1:0-5565 GCF_031364185.1 Salinibacterium sp.
TGCGCAAGGACGATATCGCGTCAACAGCGTTCTGGTTCGCAACCGAACCTCATGCCTCGGGGACTACCGGTCTCAGCTATGAGAACCTCCTGGTGGGTTCCCGACCGTAGGGGGTTGATACTGGTGGCTCCGACGGGCGTCGATCCCGTGACCTCACGATTTTCAGTCGTGTCTCAACACCTATGCAGTCATGGATTCTGAGGCGAAATCGGCCCAATTGCTGGGGTTCTCGGCATATAAGTGATCACTACAAGGTACGGTGATGTCCGTCGTTTGTAGTCAATCGGTAGTCACGTCAGAGATCTATCGATGCACAAACGTCAGAGATGTCCTGATGCATCACACGATGGATCACTCACTCTGGACCAATGTTGCTTGATGGGCGTCAGCGTCAGCGTCAGGGACTGTGCGTACGGCGTGGCGAGTTCTTAGCGGACGATGCGCTCGTCAGCACTGCTTCCGTCCAGGCGCCAGATTCCATTCACGGAAGCGCCGTTCTGGTCGATCCGATCGATCACGACGCTCGCCTCTCCGCCCGACGTTGGACCCAGTCCCGATCACGGAACGAATTATTCCTCCTTGGCGCCCTTGGGCTGGTCGAGTTGTTGCTCGCGTTGTTGCTGAGCGACTCGTATTGCTTCCATCCGAGCGGTCAAGAGCGCAACTCTTTCGGCTTCACTGCCTTCGCGGTAGGGCGGCAGTCCGAGCTCGTACGCATTTAGCTGTACCTCTAACTCATCGGCTGTCTGCCGGAGGTAGAACGCACGCTCGCGGTATTTGAAAAATCCAGTGAATCCTGCCGCAAGGCCGACTGAAAAACTTAGCCCGACGGCAATCCACTTCAGCGGTCCCTGATCAGGATTGAGGCTAGCGACGGTCGTCGTGGCAAGCGAGCCCACAATGATGATCGACTGGAACAGATTGTTGACTCTCCGGTAGCCATTGCCGCGCCGCCGCGTCTGGACTGCACTCCGCTGCATGGAACTCCGAAATGCGTACTGCCGCACGGCGAGGTCAATTTCGGCCCCGCTGAATAGCAAGGCCTGCTCGTCGTAGAGGCGTTCCAATTCCAGTTCAAGTCGCCGTGGGCTCAGAATCTCCTTCTTCGCGACGTCATGCCAGATGCCTATAACAATCATCAGCACGGCAGAAACCCCAACGTAAAGGCCAACCAAGGTCCAGAAGACGCTGAGGTCGAAATACTTCGCGAACCACACGTTGGCGACGAACATCGCGGCAAGAACCATCGGTGCGCTTAGCGCTACGAGCCGAAACAGGCCGCTAGCGATTCGAGCGCGTCGTGTCTTGTACTCCAGCTCACTTATGTCCGCCCGGAGGTCGATGAGATCGTCGAGGTCCGTGCCGGATTGGGTCATGCGCTGACGATAGCAAACGGCCGAACGCGTGTCGCACAAACCGTCGGGGATAGCAGGCCCGCAGGCCGGTCGCGTGTCGGACGGCGGGCGTACGGTTGCCGCACGTACCCGAAAGGACTCATCATGGCTACTTCACCAACACAGGTCAACGAGGCTCACTACTCGACCGAGGTTGCGCTCTTGGATGCGATCAAGATTGAGATTGCGGGGGTCGCTGCCGCAAGTGATTACCCCACGGATAGGGCCGCGCTGCTTGAGACTCTTGCTCTTGCTTATCGCTATGCGGTGGGTGGTACGCAGCCTGGAAGTGTCGTCGTCAGGAAATAGTGGACGCACGTCGGGTGAAACGAACGATCCCTACTGGCGCGTGCGCCCGGATGAAAGCTGCGTTCACGAGGGGGGATTCTAGCTTCGACGGGCAGTCCTGCTCGTAAGGTCTTTCGGTCGCTCGTATGCTCGCTACGTGCCGGTGCCCAGGACAGACGTATCATTCTGGGACCTTGTGCGCGTGGAAACCCGTGGTGCCTCCGCCAAGGTCTGGGTTCGAGAGCCCGCAGGGTCGTCGACGCGTCCCGAGTCTGACTGGTTGTTCAAGCCGGTCACCACCCACAGGGACGGCAGCGTTCAAGTCGGCGATTGGACAGAAGTGGTGGCCTCACGTGTGGCCCGCTCGCTGGAGGTTCCTGCTGCAGAGGCGCTGCTGGCAGTTCGGCACGGCATTCCTGGAGTCATCCTCCGCAATGTCCGGCCAGCTGGATACGACATGGTTACGGGACGCTTGGCCATGCTGGATGAGATCGATGTTGAGACGCGCGATTCACGTCGCCAAAAAAGTGCATCAATCGGTCATTCTCTTGAGAACGTGCGACTGGCGCTGGACCGCTACGGGCCGCCGCCCGGCGCTACTTCGTGGGAGGGCTGCACGGCCTTCGATGTGATGACAGGGTATCTTGTGGTTGACGCCCTTATCGGGAATGGCGACAGGCACGAACAGAATTGGTCGGTCTTGCGTGCGCAATCTATTTCGAATGCGGGATCGGACGCCCTTGCTCCGACATATGACATGGAAGCGTCCTTGGGTTTCCAGCTCACCGACGGCGCTCGGGAAGCCCGACTTCGAGACGCTGGCAGCATCGAGGCATTCGTTCTGAAGGGGTTGGCCAGACGCTTTGAGGGCGATCTCGATACGTCACTCGTTGACCTCGCTGCGCGGTCGTTCGCAATGTGCAGTGCAACTGGTCGGGCAAGACTCAAAGATCTGGTCGGCGATATCGTGGATACGGACTTTGAACAGATCGTCGAGGCAGAACCATCCATGTCGGAGGTTACCCGTACCTTTGCACTTAAGGTGCTAGAACTCAATGAAAGGAGGATTCACAATGCAATCAGTAGTTGACGCAGAGTCTGCTGTCGCAGTCACGGAACTGTTGGTTCTCTGGCAGCAGCCCTCCACAAGGGCGATGCTCCCTATTGCGGTTCTCTCCTTCGATGGCGAGTACTACCGTTTCAGGTACCTGGATGGAGTCGCTGATCTTGAGGGCTTCCGTGCACTTGTCGGGTTCCGAGAATTCGAACGTGAGTATCAGAACGAAGACTTATTCCCGCTCTTCCAAGAGAGAGTTCTTTATCCGGGCCGTTCCGACTACGGGCGAGTAGTCCAAGAGCTTGACCTGGATCCGTCTAAAGCGACGCCTTGGGAGCAATTGATCCGCACTGGTGGAAGCTCCGAAGGCGACACCATTCAGGTGACTCCTTTCCCCCGGGCGACGGCCGGGGGATGGGAATGTTTGTTTCTCGCTGCCGGCATGCGCTACTTCCAGGAGAAGTCGGTAAAGACCCACCGCGGTACGTCAGTGACATATACCGAGGGTGAGTTCGAGGCGCTCCTAAGTGCGTTGTCCTCTGGAGATTCGCTAGAGGTGGTTCTCGAGGTCGACAACACCTACAACCCAAGCGCTCACCTTCTCTTCTATGGGGATCACATCGTCGGGTATCTTCCGGACTGGCTCGCCCGACTCACCGCGCCGTGGGTGGTTGAAGGTAATCCTGTGGTGGGACAGATTGTTAGGCTCAACGAGTCTGGTGCGGGTTGGCATCTTCGACTAATGGTGGTTATTTCCGCTGATGAACCCTTCGCCGACCTCGACAGTCGACTTAGGCTTGGCAAGGCGCTTCGCTACGGAAGCTAACGCCACCTCCTGAGCGAGAGGTTTTCCTCCGACAGCATCAGGCCTCGTCTCAGCGGGCCTCCCGCTACCAAGTGGGGACACTGAGGCGCGGTCGCCTCGGATCGAGGGTCATAGGCCATGCGGTTATGGCAACGACGGCCCCTGTAGGTCGGCGGGGCAGGACGGCGGAGTCTGTCATAGCGGTTCAGGGCTCAGCCCGCTTGATGAGCACACTAACCGCATGGGCGAGAGTCCCAGGATCTTCAACGACAGATTTGGAGAACGCCTTCGGGTACGAGGCTTCGTGGGCTTGGAAATCTTCCGTCCGAGCGGCGATGTCCGGCACTTGCGCGAGAGATTCCTTGAGTTCGCTCACGAGTTCACCATAGCTTTGCCGCAGGCACGGCCTCAGGAGAGTGCGACGCGAGGTGCATCTCAGTTGAGGGGCAAGACTACGACAGCGTCACGCTGATCCGCGCCAGGGGCTGCGTAGAGCGTAGGGAGATCGAAGTCAGGCGTCCCAGAGATCTGGAGGGCCGCCTTTGCGAGATCGTGTGCGCCGCCGATTGACTGTCCGTCCGCCAAAGCGGCGTACAAGCGGGCCGAGTATGCGATCGCGTCAGCGTCAGATATTGAGTCGGAATGCCCGATGGAGAAGGACGCGATTCCGCCGGCAGCAATTCGTTCAGCCTGCCCAGCCGATGAGCACGCGTTCAACACCACCAAAAGTGGTGGCTCATCCACCGCAGCCAGTGCGGCGGCCAATGCAGCCCCGGTCACGACGGCCCCGGGGTTCGGCCCATCTACGTCCTGCTCGAACATCACGACCGACTCATTTGCGTGCCCTGAGAAGTGAACGATGTGTGGTCGACTCTGAGTGAGCCCGCTCAGTAGGTCGTCTCCGGTAGCGGCTGGCCTAACATCTATCGTGACCGAATCGCGGCCAGATGCGAAGCGAACGGCGTCTTGGATCCTCTTCTGTTCGCGACCAACTCGGAGATCGCCCTTACCCGACGCGGTCAGGATCAACAGACGCAGGTTCTCCTTGCGCGGCTCCCGAAGATGGGCGATCGCATCCTCGTGCGTCGTCACTTGAGCGGCAAGTTCCTGGTGCCGGCGCGCCACTTCGGCAGCGTCTCGATCCCTCTGTCTCTCCTGTTCGTCCCGACGCCGTGCTTCGGTCCGAACTACTTGTTCACGCTGCCTCTCGGCGCCTTGCCGGGAGCGTTCCGCTGATCTCTGCTCCGCCAGTTCGGCGTCACTAAGTTGCTGGATGAGGCGAGCCTCTTCTTTCAGATAGCTACTCGCCTTCGTCTGCCACGATGCAGAGTCTCTACCTGCCGAGTTCGCCTCGTTCTCGTAGCGCTCCGCGCCGCGAAGTTTTGACTTAGTCGTCGACTCGCTGCGGCTGGAAGCGGCAGCAGATCGCGCTCGCGCAGCTGCGGCTCGCTTCTCGGTTTCCTTGCTGCGAGCGGATGCGGCGCGCTTCTCTGCGTCGACCCGCTGCTCTCGTTTCCGCTTGAGCTGAGAGCGATACGTGGAGGAACTCATAATCCCGAGGATAGACAGCGCCTACGTCATCGCGCAGCTTGCACGGATGTAGTCAATGGAGATTGGAATGAGCAGGCGAAGTCGCCCGTAATTCTGCGAATCTACCGCCGCTTCAGGGTGCGTGCGCAATCGAAATGTAGTCATTCGATTCGAGTGCATATAGATCGGGAGGCCGAATGATGTTCAAAACAGGCTTTTGACCAGCGCAAAAGAGAGTGGCTCCGACGGGCGTCGATCCCGTGACCTCACGATTTTCAGTCGTGCGCTCTACCAACTGAGCTACAGAGCCGCGGGAGCTTTCACTCCCACTACACAAAAAGCCCCTCCTGATCGAAGAGGCTTCGTGCTGTGCGACCCTGACCGGACTTGAACCGGCGACCTCCGCCGTGACAGGGCGGCGCGCTAACCAACTGCGCTACAGGGCCTAGCTATTCAGTTCTCTTAAGACATTGCTGCCTGTGTCTGGTGAC
>NZ_JANLVV010000224.1:0-6678 GCF_031364185.1 Salinibacterium sp.
TCCGATTGTCGTGACGTCGGAAGACGACGTTGTTGGGGCGACAGATGCCCTGCGTGAAACATTGCAGGCGATGGTAGACCGCGAGCAACAGCTCTATCCGGTAAGTGGTACTGGGCAATGGTGGCAGCCGCAGAACCGCGGGGGTACGGCGCCAACTCCTGAGGAGGCGGCGGCTGCCGAAGCGGAGCGAGCGCGCCGCCGGGCGGCACCCGTCGAGCGGTAGACGATGTGTGGCTGCCGTCGGGCCACATCGTGTCGCCTGCGGCCACCGTCACGGTGCGGCTTCTACCTGAACCTCACTAATTCGTCGTCGGTGCGCGTCAGAGCGAAGCTCTGAACCATCGACTCAAGCTGTTTGACGGTGCGGGCGCTCGGGATAGGCGCCGCGAAGAGTCTCTGCAGACGCAGCCAGGCCAGCGATACCGCGGTAACGCACGCACCATATGCAGCTGCGACGGCGTCGAGCGAATGCTGAAGGTCGATGTTGGCTGGAACCTCCAGGTGGGCACATTCGGCACCCAAGCGCTGAATCTACAGCGACGCCGGGCCGATAAATTCCTCCTTTCCCTTTTATCCTGACCTCGGCTCGGCGGATACAAACGGACACAACACACACGGCTGTTGCGCAAGACGCCCCGCCGTTCCCGTCATCGTCTCTGGGAGGCCATGGTCGACGTGGCGTGCAAGGCCGCTGGGAAGGTCGTCAGGATCGTGATGAGGGTAGTTGACAGGACCAGCCCCGACAGCACCGGAAGGTTGAAGACGGGGAGCGGCGCCCCGAGTACGCCTTGCCCGACGCCGGTGAGTGCGGGTAGAACCGCGAGGAGTCCGATTATTAGGGCTGTGGCAACAATGAATATGGTCTCCAGAGCAATCATCCCCATCACCTGCGTTCGGGTGGCTCCGAGGCGCATGAGGAGCCCGAGTTCGTCCCGTCTGCTTCGAATCGATGCCGCCAGCGTGTTTGCCGCAGCGGCGGCGACGAACCCGAGAAGTGCCAGGAGCAGGACTAGAGACAACTGCTGCTCGCCTCCAGTATCCTGGGTGGCGCTGCGGGCGTAGCCGTTACGATCCGTAACGGCGAGTCCCAAGCCGATTACCGCCTGCTGGGTCCGGTTTTCCGAGTTGAGGATGCTATCGACGAAGACTGCGTCGGACGTTGCACCTCCCGATGCACTGTCGGTTGATCCGACGATGTAGTCGCCGAATCCGAGGCCGCGTTCGTAGACCGCGACGATGGTCGAGGCTGCCGCTTTCTGACCGGCGAGACGCACGTCGACCATGTCGCCCACGCCTTTACCGGTGAATAGGAGTGCTTCTTCACTCACGGCGATCGTACCGGTGGCCGCAAGATCCTGGAGTGAGCCAGACTGGACTTTCGGGTCGAAGAGCGGCTTCGCTGGTGTGATCAAGAGAATCGATGTCGGCTCCCAGTTGAGGCCATCCAGTGCGGGGAGATCTTCATCGGGCGGATTGGTGCGGACGGTGGCGGGGAGATGTCGTGTTGTCGCTATCGCCGTGACACCGGGAAGCGCGGCGATCGCGGTGGCCTGAGCTGGAGTGATACCGGAGGATGACTGGACGATGAGATCGGTCTGGACTCCCTCGCGTAATTGGTTTGCGGTGGCCGTCGTGATGGCGATAGTCACCCCGGATTGCACCGATCCAAGCGCGACGAGCAAGGCAAATGGAATGACGACGGCGCTCAGTCGGCGCGAAAACCCTCGCGCGTTGGAGAAGGCAAGGATGCGGCCGGCGCCCGCATTTGATCCGGTCATCGCCGCGCCCCTGATTGCGGCTCGGCGTACAAGTGCCGGCCCGCCCAGTGCCGCCGCGACGACTAGTAGTAGGGCGGATGAGGCGCCGGTGGCGGCGCCGATTGTGCCCGGGGCGAAGAATGGCGTGGTCGCGGTCAGTACTCCCGTGATCGCGAGTGCGGCAGCTGTTACGAGGCGCCTGCGGGAGAGAGCGGTCGGTTCGACAGTGCTTTCCCGTACGGCAGCGGTGGGGCTAACGCGCAGGATCCCGCGCGCGGTCATGCGGGCTGCAAGAACTCCCGTCGGCACTAGCACGAGCAGGGTTCCGATGACGGAGAGCGGAGACTGGGACGGGAGGAACCCTTCGGGCGCGACACCGCTGGAGACAAGTAGCGGTGACATGAGTGGCGCCACGAACAGGCCGATGACCGCGCCGATGGGGCCGGCAATGAGCACCAGCACAAGGGCTTCACCGGTCACCCGAGCACGAATCTGGGCTGCCGTGGCTCCCACCGCACGCAACAGGGCAAACTCCCTGAGGCGCGGTCGAAGAGCTCCGGAGAGGACGCTGGCGACGATTAATACCGTGATCATCACGAGGGTACCGGCGAACGAGGAAGCCACGGTCACCAGGAAGGGGAGCTCGTCACCGCGGAATCCGGCTTCCAGCCAGGTTCCCGTGGCGGTGAGCAGAACGGCGGAAAGAGTAAGGATCACTGCAGCGCCGATCAGGCTGGGCCGATTGACCACGAGGACGGAGCGAAAGGAAGGAGACATTTCTCTAGCGTCCAAGCTCGATGATGCGGGCCGCGATCTCTTCGACGCTGGGGGCGTGGAGCTCGCTCCGGAATCGTCCGTCGGCGAGGAACAGTACTCGGTCGGCGAAGGCGGCGGCCCGCGGGTCGTGGGTCACGATCACGAGCGTTTGCCCCAGATCTTGCACTGTTGTGCGGAACAGGTGGAGTATCTGGTCTGCCGTTGCTGCGTCGAGGGCACCGGTCGGCTCGTCAGCGAACACTACGTCGGGGCTGGTGATCAGGGCGCGGGCGATGGCGACGCGTTGAGCCTGTCCCCCGGAAAGCTCACCCGGGAGGCGGTCAGCTAGACCGGTCAGCCCGACCGAAGCGAGAATGGCGTGAAGCCGCTGTTGGTCGAGACGGATTCCTGCCAGGGTGACGGGCAGCTGGATGTTCTCCGCGACGGAGAGGTGGCTGATCAGGTTATAGCCCTGGAAGACGAAGCCGACGTGCTCGCGACGGAACCGGGTGAGCGCGTCCGGCGACATCCCGCTCAGATCGACGCCGCCGACGACAATACGGCCGCTCGAGGGCAGATCAAGCCCGGACGCAGTGTTGAGAAAGGTGGATTTGCCCGACCCGGAGGGCCCCATGATGGCGGTGAACGACCCCGTTTCGATCGAGAGCGTCACAGCGTCGAGGGCGATGACAGTGTTCGGGCCGTCCGGGTAGGTCTTGCTGACCTTTTCCAGGTGCACGGCAGTATCAGTGTGGTGCGGGGACAGGAGGGAAACGGGAGGCACGACATACTCCTTGCAGAAGGGGATTGGATACCTTCAACGCTAAGAAGAAGCGGCGCAGCGCCCCAGACCCGCATGACGCAACTTGCGATCTTGCATCTTTAGATGCAGCTCGTGGTCCAGATCTGCGGATCAGTTACCTGCGGCGCAGGGAACGTCGACGATTCGATTCTGGTAGGCCCAGACCACGGCCTGGAGCCGCGAGCGAACGCCAAGCTTCGGCAACATGCGGGCGAGGTGGGATTTGACCGTCGACACCTCGACGACCAAGGAGGCCGCAATCTCCTCATTCGACATGCCTTCGGCAAGGAGCAGCAGCACTTCTCGCTCGCGCTCAGTCAGCAGGCCGTCCGCCCGCGCCCCGGTGACGGGTTGCAGTCGGCGGCGGTCCACGAATTCCCGAAGGATGCGGCGGGTCAGGGACTGATCGAGGGTGCCGTTGCCGGCGGCAACCTGGCGGACCGCGGCGATGATGACATCCGGATCGGCGTCTTTGAGGAGAAAGCCTGAGGCACCGGCCTCCAGCGCCCCAAAGATGTAGTCGTCCAGGTCGAACGTTGTCAGCATGAGCACCGGGATCGGCGGATCGGTGTCCGGGCCAGCGAGGACCCGGGCGACGTCAATCCCGTTTACTCCCGGCATCCGTATGTCCAGGCACGCAACATCCGGGCGTAACTCCCGAGCAAGAGTGAGAGCCTCGGCACCGTCCGATGCCTCCCCCACTACTTCGATGTCCGGCTCGGCGCCAAGTAGGGAAGTTAGTCCAGCACGCACCAGCGCCTGGTCGTCGGCAATGAGGACCCGGATCATGCGTTGGCCTCGGGACCAGCGGTGACGTCGCGGGTGGTGGTCGTTTTACGGAGCGGGAGCTCTCGTGGCACTGCTACGCGTACCTGCCATCCGCCCTCAGACATGGGGCCGTAGCGGAGGTCGGCGCCCACCAGGTCCGCCCGTTCTCGCATTCCCAACAGTCCGAAACCGCCAGAGCTCGACGCCGCGACAACCCCGGACGGGGCGGCGTTGGTCACAGTGACCACCGCATGCACGTCGTCGCGATCGTCGATCTGGACAACGCGAGTCGCGCCGGGGGCATGTTTGGCAGCATTCATAAGCGCTTCCTGAATCGTGCGGTAGACGGCCAACTGCGCCAGTGGGCCGATCCCCTCACCCAGAACGCGGCCATCGGGCGAAAGGATCTGCAACTCAATGGATCCCAGCGCCCGTGCGCGGTCGACGAGCTCTGGCACAGTAGACAGGGTTTCTACCGACCGCTCGCCACCGGCGTCGTCACGGAGCAGGCCGACGAGGCGCCGCAGATCGTCCAGCACCATTGTGCTCTGCGCGCGTACCTGCTGCACGCCGAGGTGGGCCTTCAGCGGGTCGGTATCGATCTGACGGTCGACGACAGCAGACATCAGCGCAATGGCCGAGACATGGTGAGCGGCGATGTCGTGCAGCTCTCGCGCCATCGCGGCGCGCTCGCGGGACAGTGCGGCCTGGATTTGCGCATCCCGTTGCCCCATCCTGGCTTGCTGTTCATCGTTGCGCGCCTCACGGACGTCACGCCTGCCCCGCACGAACAGGCCGGCCAATAGCGGCAACCCGATCACTGCGAGGCTCTGGGTGAGTGCGGCCAGAACGGCTCCGCCGGGGGCGAGCCTGCCCACCACGATGCCAGTCACTATGTCACCGCCTGCGACGAGCGCTACCGCTGCGACCAGAGTCACGACCAGGCGTAAGAGTCGGGTGCGCACGACCGAGAGGAAGACGAGGACCAGAACGGCGAGGTTGCTGATCCCGAAAGTCGATCCGGATGTCGCCCAGGAAGCTCCCAACGCGATCGCGGCGGCCGCAAGAAGTGTCGCCCGGGGCGCGCAACCAGACCAGGTGATCATGACACCCTGGCCCACAATGCATGCCACCAGCAACCACCATGGACCGCTCAGCGACGACAACAAGACGCCGGATGCCGCGTCCGGATCGCCGGCGGTCAGAGCCGGAAGTGCCACCAGAACAGCAATACCGAGAACGGTGCTGGCAGCGCCAACGATGACGTCACGCCGGCTGGGCCGTCGAAGAACGTCAAAGGCGACCATGGTCCGAGTCTAAGATCATCTCAGATTTCGGATAGCCGAGTCGGCCGCGGGTCAGGACGAGCAAAATCATGGCCGCGATGGCCGCCACGACGAACGAGGCCAGAAAGCTGGTCTCAACACTCATCGCTGGGAACATCTCCGGCAACAGGATCGACGAGGTGTTGTTCACTCCGACGTGCAGCAGGATAACTATCGGAAGACTCTCGCCGGTGCGGTTAAAGACCCAACTGACCACGATCGTGAACGCGATGCAGAAGCCCATGAAGTAGACGGGTCGAGTCCAGTCCGCATCCGGCCATCCGCCCCATTCGCTGAAGAGCAGCGGGAGGTGCCAGATGCCCCACAGCGGTCCGAGCACGAGGCTTGCGCGCACAGGCCCGAACGTGCGCTGCAGACGTGGCAGGGCGAAGTCCCGCCACCCGGGCTCCTCCGCAAGCCCTGTCGTCAGCATCTGGATCACTAGACCCGGAACGTACGCAATGAGGGCGAGCATCGACGGCGCCAGAATCGATCCACCGGAAAATGCGGCTCCAGCGGCGATGAGGGCGGCCGGCACCACGAGAAGAACTCCCGCGTACCAGTACCAGCTGATCCGCCACCGAAACAAGCGGGCGACCCAGCGGCGCAGCCCCGGCCGGCCATCCGTCACAGCGGTCACGACGAAGGCAGCGGAGATCGGACCGAGATACGCGCCGGGAAGAACGCCCGCGAGCTGTGCACTGCCAAGAATGTCGGGGAACCGCAGATCCCACAGACCTAGACCGTGCGAGGAGAATATGTACGGGATCCAAGCGACCCAGCTAGTTCCGGTGGCCAACGCGAAAAACGCGACCAATGGATGCCGACGGATCACCCCTTTGAGGCTGCTCACCGCCGTCTGCCTGGTGTCGAGGAGTGTTGTCATGGGTCAGCCCTTCGTCGGTTGCGTGGCCGAGAATCAGCCACACCATCGACGTTAGGGTTCCCCCGGCGCGGCCACGACCGACGGAAGGACGCACAACCGCAGTCCAATCGAAAGATGCACGCAGCCGATTCCATTCGCAACTACTCCGCTCATATCCGGGAGCTGAAGCGGTCAGCACGCCGCACCTGCTTCCTACACCGCACGAACGATTTCGCCCATTCCGGTGGACGATGAACTGCGGCACACCCCCGGATACTGCAAAGAGGCACGGGTCTTTCCGTCGGGTAATTCCTGTTCTGGAAGACGTTGGCCGCGAGCGACTATCCAGCAGCAAGTACGGTGGCGCTGGTCACTGCGGCTCTGGCCGGTTGGGCATCGAAGCCA
>NZ_JANLVV010000115.1:0-10947 GCF_031364185.1 Salinibacterium sp.
CCAACAAAGAGTGCCGCAGAGTGGCACACTGAAAGGCCCCGACACTGATGTCTGGGGCAAGGAAGGAATCCGGCATGGATACGCCAGTAATCGAACTGACGGGGGTCACCAAGAGCTTTGGTCCCGTTGACGTCCTCAAAGGGGTGAACCTCACGGCGTACGCAGGCAAGGTCACTGCGCTCGTCGGCGACAACGGAGCAGGAAAATCCACTCTGATTAAAGGGCTCGCGGGTGTCCAGCCCTACGACAATGGGGTGGTCAAGGTGTTCGGCGAGGAAGTTCAGCTCCATACCCCCCGCGAGGCATCCCGCCTGGGTATTGAAGTGGTCTACCAGGATCTCGCCCTCTGCGAAAACCTCGACATCGTCCAGAACATGTTCCTGGGCCGTGAGGAACTCAGCGTCGGCACCCTCGATGAGGGCGTGATGGAGCGCGAAGCCGCGCAAACATTGCAGTCGCTCTCCGTGCGCACGGTCAAGTCGCTGCGCCAGAAAGTCTCATCCCTCTCCGGCGGCCAGCGCCAGACCGTGGCGATCGCACGCTCGGTCCTCAAGAAGGCCAAGGTCGTGATTCTGGATGAGCCAACGGCAGCTCTCGGCGTCGCCCAGACCGAGCAGGTGCTGAACCTTGTGCGCCGTCTCGCCGACCAGGGTGTCGCCGTCATCATCATCAGCCACAACCTTGTTGACGTGTTCCAGGTCGCCGACTACATCAGCGTGCTCTACCTGGGGCAGATGGTCGCTTCCGTCAGAACAGAAGACACCAACAACGCTGACGTTGTCGGCTACATCACCGGCAGCAAGACTTACGACGGAGCACAATCATGACAACCCCAGAGCCGACTTTCATCGGCACCGGCCACGAGGGTTCGATCCGTGACCAGGTGGGCAGCTACATCCAGCGACTCCGCCAGGGTGACATGGGAGCCCTGCCGGCGATCGGCGGACTTATCGTCCTGGCTGTGCTGTTCTCGTTCCTCAGCCCCTACTTTTTGACCAGGCTCAACTTCGCCAACCTGTTCACCCAGGCGGCCACGCTCGTCATGCTCGCGATGGCGCTGGTCTTTGTCATCCTCCTCGGCGAAATCGACCTGTCAGCAGGGGTCACCTCGGGCGTCTCGATGGCCATCTTCGTGATTCTCGTGAACGTGATGCAGGTGAACTGGATTCTCGCCATTCTGGCGTCCCTGCTCACGGGTATCGTGATCGGAACCTTCATCGGGTTCTTCGTTGCGAAAGTGGGTATCCCCTCTTTTGTCGTGACGCTGGGACTGTTTCTCGGTTTCCAGGGGCTCCAACTGCTCATCATTGGAACGGGCGGCTTGTATCGCGTCGAGACCCCTGAGGTCATCGCGATCATGAACGACAACCTGCCCACGTGGGGCGGCTGGGTGATGCTGGCCGTCGCGGTCGCCGTGTCTCTCGGCACGGGGTTGTGGGATCGCAGCAGGCGCGCTCGTGCTGGGGTCGCCAATCGGCCGATTGGCCTGCTCTGGGCCCGCCTGGCCGCCATCGCGGTCCTGGGCGGGATCGTGGTCACGGTCCTCAACGACAACCGCTCGTTGTCGGTGAAACCCATCCAGGGCGTGCCGATCGTCATCCCCATCGCGCTCGCCGTGCTGTGGATCGGAACGTTCGTGCTCGATCGCACTCGCTACGGCCGATATCTCTACGCCGTCGGCGGCAGCGCGGAAGCCGCCCGTCGCGCCGGAATAAAGGTCGCGATGGTGCGCTGGGTAGCCTTCATCATCTGTTCAACCCTTGCCGTGGTCTCTGGAATATTCGACGCCAGCCGGATCGGCGCCGTCGATGCCAGCAGCGGACGTGCCATTGTGCTGAGCGGGGTCGCTGCCGCTGTCGTAGGAGGAGTCAGCCTGTTCGGAGGCCGCGGTCGATTGATCCATGCCGCCATCGGTGCGTTTGTGATCGCGATCATCGGCAACGGGCTTGGGCTCTTGGGGCTTCCGTCCGGCGTCAACTTCCTGGTTACGGGCGCCGTGCTCATCCTTGCGGCGAGTGTCGACGCCGTATCGCGTAAGCGCGCCGGCGGCGCCATCCTTCGGTAGCGCGAATGTACGGCCACCCACCAGCGAAATCTAACTGACCGAGGCCGACCGGGATTCATTCCGGTCGGCCTCTCTTTATTGACAGCCCAAAAGTCATGTGGTTAAGATGGGAGCGTTCACAGAAAGCACACGATGGAGTGATCCGGGGTGTCCGAACACCGTTCGAGGCTGCTCCAGCACCGAGCACTCCGCGCCAGACCAAAGACGATCGGGGCATCCAGCTATGACGGTGACTACCGGTGGGCGCGCACTGACAAGCCAGGGCACTCAGCCCCTTCGCCGCAGGAAGCTCGGCCACGGCAAGACGGTGGCGGTCTTCGTGGCACCGTTCCTCGTGCTCTACTCGCTCTTCTACGCGGTACCGATCGGGTACGCGGTCTACCAATCGTTTCTCAGCGTCAAACGCGAGGGCACCTTCGGCCCGGCAACCACGGTCTTTGGCGGGCTTACCCAATACATCGCCGTTTTTCAGGCCAGTGAGTTCTGGATGTCGGTACTTCGCGTTCTGCTCTTCGGCATTGTGCAGGTTCCAGTCATGCTTGGGCTCGCGCTGCTTTTTGCCCTCCTGCTCGATTCTCCGCTGGTCAGGGGAAAGAAGTTTTTCCGACTGGCGTTCTTTGCCCCCTACGCCGTTCCCGGTGTGATCGCAGCCATCATGTGGGGATTTCTGTACTCGCCCTCGCTGTCTCCCTTTAGTGCAGTGACCCGAGAGGTGTCGTTCCTCGGCGCCGATCTGATTCTCTGGTCGATCGCCAATATTGTGACCTGGGTCTACATCGGCTACAACATGCTGATCATCTACTCAGCACTGCTCGCCATCCCCACGGAAATTTATGAGGCTGCGAAGCTCGATGGTGCCAGCCAGTGGGCCGTTGCCTGGCAGATCAAGATTCCCCTGGTCACACCCGCTCTGATCCTGACTGCGGTCTTCTCGATCATCGGCACCCTCCAGCTGCTGGCCGAACCTCAGACCCTGCGCACGTTCAGCTCGGCCATTAACAGCACCTTTACCCCCAACCTCGCCGTCTATACAACAGCGTCCGTCCCCAATTACAGCCTCGCGGCCGCTTTCTCTGTCGTGTTGGCGCTGGCGACGTTCGTGCTCTCCTTTGTATTCCTCAAGGTCACCCAGAAGAGAGCTTTCGCATGAGTGCAATCACACGGTCTCGACCGACCTCCGTGCGAAACGGTGCGGCGCGCGAAAGTATTCTCTCTCGCAGCGCGGCGATGCTCATTATGGGTGTGTTCACCTTTTACTTCCTCGTGCCGATCTGGTGGCTTCTCGTCTCATCGACCAAGACACAGGCCCAGTTCACCAGCACCACACCGCTGTGGTTCACACCGGATGCCGTCGGCAACTTCATCGGAAACCTCGGCGGGCTGTTCACCTACAACAACGGCGTGTTCCTGAAGTGGATCATGAACAGCATCCTGTACGCAGGGGCAGGAGCGTTGATCGGCACCGTCATAGCGGCGATGTGCGGCTTCGCCCTGGCGAAGTACCGCTTTCGTGGCAGGGAGGCACTGTTCAACGTGGTGCTCAGCGGAGTGCTGGTACCGGCCACTGCCCTCGCACTTCCGTTGTTTCTTATCTTCAGCCAGGTGGGTCTCACTAACACCTTCTGGGCCGTCTTTTTGCCCAGCGTCGTGAGCCCATTCGGCGTCTACCTCGCCCGCATTTACGCTGCATCCAGCGTCCCCGATGAGCTGCTCGAGGCCGCCCGCCTGGATGGCTCTAGCGAATTGCGCACCTTCTTTACGGTCGCAACCAGATTGATGGCACCAGCCCTGGTGACAATATTCCTGTTCCAGTTCGTCGCTATTTGGAACAACTTTTTCCTGCCGCTCATCATGCTTCGGGATCCAGACCTGTTCCCAGTGACCCTTGGTCTGTACGCCTGGAACAGTTCGATCGGCCAGAACCCAGAACTCCGGTCGTTCGTCGTCATCGGGGCCTTTGTCTCGATAGTGCCTCTGATCGTCGCGTTCCTGAGCCTGCAGAGGTTCTGGAGCGGTGGTCTGGCGGCCGGCAGTGTCAAGTAATCAAGCACCTCAGTACCCAGCAATCCAGTGTCGTCCGTCCCGGATGTCACACCATCACACCGCAACGATAGGAAATTCAATGCAACACAAAATAAGGACGGCTGCTATGGCAGCAGCTGTCGTGTCGGCGCTCGCTCTCGCCGGATGCTCGGCACCCAGCAGCGAGCCGGCTGCAGGTGGCGCCTGCGAGCCCACAGATGGACCCGTCAACCTGACTTTCGCCAGCTGGGTTCCCGGTATGGACAAAGTTGTCGACCTGTGGAACGAAAAGAATCCTGATATTCAGGTTGAGTTCCAGACCGGCCCCAACGGCAACTCGGGCACGTACCAGAACTTCTTCAACCAGATCAAGGCCGGCAACGCGCCCGACATCGGTCAGGTTGAATACGACGCCCTGCCGAACTTTCGCGTGCAGGATGGACTTGAGAACATTGCCGCCTGTGGTGACATTCTTGCCGCCGGAGCTGACTTCGTCGATTGGACCTGGAGCCAGGTGACATTCGGGGAAGACAACGCCGTATACGCCATCCCGCAAGACAGCGGCCCCACTGCGATGTACTACCGTGCCGACCTCTTCGAGGCCGCAGGCATCCCGGTTCCCACCACCTGGGAAGAATACGCCGCGGCCGCCGCTCTGATCAAGGCGCAGGGTTCGTTCATCACCAACTTCCCGAAGACGGACGTCAACTGGTTTGCCGGCATGGTGTGGCAGAACGGTGGACAGTGGTTTGAGAACAACGGCGAAAAGTGGACCGTAGACCTCACCTCACCCGAGTCGCTCGAAGTGGCCGACTACTGGCAGGGACTCCTCGACCGCGGCGAGGTCTCTACCCTCGCGTCGTTCTCCGATGAGTGGAATGCTTCGTTCAATACGGGCCAGCAGTGGACCTGGATCTCGGCGGTCTGGGGCGCAAGCACCATCCGCACCGGCGCACCGGACACTTCGGGCAAGTGGGCAGTAGCTCCCATGCCCCAGTGGAAAGATGGCGGAACCGACGCAGGCAACTGGGGCGGATCTTCCACCGCAGTGCTCAAGGGTTCTAAGCACACCTATGAGGCCGCGCAGTTTGCGCTGTGGCTGAACACGGATCCCGAGGCTCTCGCCTTAGCGAACGAGCTCGGTGGCCTGTACCCGGCATCCAAAGACGGTGCGAAGCTGCCCGTCTTCCAGGCCGAGCAGGAGTTCTACGGCGGTCAGAAGATCTACGACGTCTTCGCCGAGGCCTCTGCCCAGGTCATCCCGAACTTCGTGTGGGGCCCGACCATGACGCAGACCTACACCGACGTCTCGGACGGCTTCGGTGCGGTCATCGGCGGCTCGGGCACGCTGGCAGATGCGCTGGCAGCTGGCACGAAGAAGACGATTGCCGCTCTCAAGGCGCAATCGATTCCCGTCGCGGAGTAACTTATTCACAGCATCGTCTACCTCCGCGTCCCGGGCGCCAGTCTTGTACTGGATGCCCGGGGTGCGGGGGTACCCTCATTTCTGCACTGGGGTGCCGATCTGGGTGCCCTCACGACCAGCCAGCGTGAGAGTTTCGCACTATCGCAGCTGCCTCCCATCTCTCCCAGTTCTATCGATTCACCGCGCCTGCTGAGTATTCTGCCCGTCGAAAGTGAAGGCTGGAGTGGCACGCCGGGAATCTCCGGCTTCCGCGGGGGGCAGCCGACTGAGTTGTCCTTCGAGCTCGTGGGCGCCGAGGTTCCGGATGCCGCCTCCGCGACGTTCATGCTGCGAGATGTATCGTCCGAACTCATCGTTGAGCTGAAATACGGTCTGTCCCCGCAGGGAGTATTGGCGATGACGGCAGTCGTCACCAACACCGGCTCCGTGCCGTGGACGCTCGCCAGACTGGGCATCAGCGTGCCCATCCCCACCCGGGCCCGGGAGGTCCTTGACCTCACCGGACGCTGGGCATTTGAGCGCCAGCCGCAACGTCGTGACCTCGCGCACGGTACGTGGAGCAGGCAGACGCGTCATGGGCGCAATGGCCATGACAGCCCCGAACTGTTCGCGGCTGGAACGCCCGGTTTCGCGTTTCGCGCCGGTGAGGTTTGGGTGCTCCACCTGGCCTGGAGTGGCGATCACGACATGCTGGCAGAATCGCACGCCACCGGCCAATCGATCCTAGGCGCGGCAGAGCTGCTGAAGCCGGGCGAGATCCAGCTCGCACACGGCGAGCACTACTCGACGCCGACGGTACTCGGCGCGTGGTCTGATTCGGGGCTCGACGGCATCTCCGAGCGCTTTCATTCCTGGGCCAGGGCGGCCCGGGCGCGCCCGCTGGCGGCCCGCCCGGTGATCCTTAACACGTGGGAAGCGGTCTACTTTGACCATGACTTCTCGCGACTAGCGGAACTGGCGAGACGCGCGGCTGTCGTGGGCGTGGAGCGTTTCGTACTTGATGACGGTTGGATGACCGGCCGCGTAGACGATAGTCGCGCGCTGGGCGACTGGACCGTCGACCCCGTCCGGTGGCCGCGCGGCCTGCATCCTCTCGTCGACCATGTGCACAGCCTCGGCATGGACTTCGGGCTGTGGGTTGAGCCGGAGATGGTAAGTCTCGATTCGGAGCTCGCGCGGACGCATCCTGAGTGGATTCTCGCGAGCGCGCAATCGTGGCGCAACCAGTACGCGCTTGATCTGGGTAACCCAGAGGCCTTTGCCAACATTCTCGGCCAGTTATGCGCGCTCCTCGACGAATATGACATTGCCTACCTGAAATGGGATCAGAACCGCGACCTGCTCGGTGGTTCGACACATCGCCAAACCGTGGCGAGTTGGCAGCTGATGGCGGCGCTCAGGTCGCGTTACCCTGGCCTCGAGATCGAGTCGTGCTCATCCGGAGGTGGTCGTGTCGACCTTGGGGTACTGGAGCACACCGATCGGGTGTGGGCCAGCGATACCAATGATCCGCTGGAGCGGCAAGTTATTCACCGCTATACCTCCATCGTGCTGCCGCCCGAGGTGATTGGCGGCCACGTCGGGGAGAGGATTGCCCACACCACCGGTCGCTCCACCGATCTTTCCTTCAGGCTTGCCACGGCATTCTTCTGGTCGGCGGGCATCGAATGGGATCTGACCAGCACGACTGATGATGATCTCGCCTCGGCGACTCTCTGGATCGCCGCCTATCAGCGCCATCGAGGGTTGCTGCACTCCGGCACGGTGGTACGAGTGGATGCGGCAGATCCGGCACTCCAGACGCACGGAGTCGTGGCACCGGATCGCAGCGAGGCACTGTTTGCCGCCGTGTGCCTCACCGCCCCGCGGGATGCTGCGTCGACCGGTCTCGTCTTTCCCGGACTTGACATCGATGCTGACTACCGTCTCGACGTGCTCGACCTGGGCGCTCCTGTTCGCCACTTTCATGGCTCCCCACAGTGGCTCAGGGACGGTGGCGTGACGCTCCCCGGCCGAATCCTCGGCGGCACTGGAATCGCTTGGCCGTCGTTACAGCCGCAGCAGGCACTGGTAATGCGCCTTGAGCGTCTTTAGGCCAGCCGCTCGCTCAGCACCCTGACCGAGCCACCGGGAACGACCATCCGCCCGTCGACAGCCAACCCTGTGATCAGCTCTGAGCCGACACCGTCGATCGTGACGTCGGTGACGGTGTGGTTGATCACGAAGGTGAAGGTTGCGTCATCTCCCACGCGCACAATGCGCTCGACACCGACGGTCATCGCGGGCATCGCCACCCGTGCGTCCGCCAACACATCGCCCATCAGGGCGGCAAAAGAGGTGGCATCCAACGCCGTTGCAATGTAGACCGCCCTGCCCGCACCGTAGCTATTCGACAGGACCGCGGGATGCCCGGCAACGGGCCCATCGATGAAGGTGGAGAGCACGCTCGCTGTCGTGGGCCTGGCGACCTCGCTCCACAGCGAGCCCGTTGCCCCGGTCGACAGAATCACCTGTTGCCCAGGGAGGAGAGGGAAATACTCCTCGGTCCAGGCGCCGAGTAACTCGCTGAATGCGCCGGGGCGAACCGCGCCGGTTGGGTCAACGCGGATGCGGTCGTCGTCATCCACAACTCCCGAGAAGAAGGTCACGATCACGGTGCCACCTCCCGACACGTAGTCAGTGACGACCGCGGCGTCGTCATCGGTGAGGAGGTAGAGACACGGCACGACGACAACGTCGTAGTCGTCGAAGCGTCCTCCCGCTGGCACGACATCGACTGTTACGCCCGTCGAGCGCAGCGCCTCATAGGCTCGGTGCACCTGGTCGAGGTAGCGCACGTCCGCGGAGGGTTGTGACGGACCCTCGGCCGCCCACCATGATTGCCAACTGAAGACAAGGGCAACGGACGTTTTCACTCGCGAGCCCGACACGGGTTGAAGAGCTGACAGCATGCGACCGACAGCAAGGGTCTCACGCCAGATTTTCGAATCGGTGCCGCTGTGCGGCAGTAGGGCGGAGTGGAATTTCTCAGCACCCTGGCGCGAGGCGCGCCACTGGAAAAAGCACACGGCGTCTGCCCCCCGGGCAACATGCGCGGCGACATTGCGCAAGAGTTCCCCGGGCGCCTTGGCGACGTTGCGGGGCTGCCAGCTCACGGCACTCGTGGATGTCTCCATCAGCATCCACGGAGCCCCATTGGCGAGCCCCCGCGTAACATCCGCGGCGAACGAGAGCTCGCTGGCGGGGTGGTCGAGGCGGTTATCGAGGTAGTGGTCGTTGGCTACGATGTCCATTTCCGGTGCCCACTGCCAGTAGTCCTGCGTGCGGATGTGCGCCGTGACCATGAAATTGGTGGTGACCGGTACGGTGCTCGCAGATCGGAGGATGGCCGTTTCGGCGCGAAAGTAGTCGAGCAGTTCGTCCGAACTGAATCGTGCAAAGTCGAGTTGATGTGCCGGGTTTCCGGCGGAGAGGGTGTCGCGCGGCGGCAGAACCTCATCCCACGCGTCATATCGCTGGCTCCAGAAGGACGTTCCCCAGGCGTCGTTAAGGCGCCCCACCGTGCCGTACCGGAGTTCGAGCCAGCGGCGGAAGGCCACGGCCGAGACGTCGCAGTAGCACAGTGCGTTGTGGCATCCAAGCTCATTGGAGACGTGCCAGAGCGCCACGGCCGGGTGGGAGCCGTAGCGTTGCGCGACCTGGGTTACCAGCGCCAGGGCGTAGTCGCGGAAAATGGGAGAACTCGGGCACCACGCCTGTCGTCCCCCGGGCCAACGGCTGGTGCCGTCGCTCGCAACAGGCAGAATTTCGGGGTGCAGGGTCGATAACCATGGGGGCGGGGACGACGTTCCGGTGCCGAGGTTGACGCGTATCCCCGCGTCATGCAGTAGCTCGATCACGCTGTCGAGGGAGGTGAAGTCGACGCTGTGTTCGCGCGGCTGAATGCATGCCCAACCGAAGATGTTGATAGCGACGAGGTCGACACCAGCCTCCCGCATCAGCGCGATATCCTCGACCCATACATCAGGCGACCATTGCTCGAAGTTATAGTCGCACCCGAAGAGCACACGCCCGTCCTGCCACCGGTTAGCGATTGCCGCAACGTCGTGTCGCTTCACCGCCGCCTCCTTTAGCGCACATCTCTTCCGTGAATCTGGACCCTGCGAACGCGTGCCCGTGAACGCGTGCCCGTGAACGTGCATTCTGTGAACGTGCATTCTGTGAACGTGCACAGGCCTGTCCAATAAAAATCCCGCTGATCTACGCGGGTCGGTCTTAGCTTAATCCTCACCCTTGAAAAGTGTCAATTGGGAACGTTCCCACCGGGGGTGCCGGTACAATCGCTGCATGCGCCAGCGGTCAAACCAACCGAGGCGCGCGACTATTTTCGACGTAGCTGCCGAGGCGAATGTTTCTCGAGGCACCGTCTCGAGGTTTCTCAATGGTGAGCCCTACGTTTCGGATTCCGCTCGAGAGGCAATCGAGAAAGCGATTGCGAAGGTGGGGTATGTGCGCAACATGGCGGCACGTAATCTCGCCTCCCAGCGCACGCGGTCCGTCGGACTGATCGTGCATGAGCCGCATTCGGTCTTTCTTGACGATCCCAACATCGGCGCGATCCTTCTCGGCACCAATGAGCGACTCTCTGAGGAGGACTACCAACTCGTGTGTCTGATCATCGGATCGGATCGCGACTCTGCTCGGGTCGCCGACTTCCTGCGCGGCGGCTTCGTTGACGGGGTCATCATCGTCTCGGCGCGCGAATATGATCCGATCGCTCTTGCGATCTCCGAGATCGGCTTGCCGGCCGTGTTCGTGGGCCACCCCACCACGCCGTACGACATCCCTTTTGTGGGAATCGATAACCGAACAGCGGCCCGAGACATCACCCACAGGTTGATCGATACCGGGCGTCAGCGCATTGGCATGATTGCGGCTGCTCTCGACCGGGACTCCGGAACGGAGCGGCTCGCGGGATTCCAGGATGCTCTGGGCGCGGGCTTCGATCCCGCTCTGGTGGTGGATTATCCGCTGTATTCGCATTCCACGGGCGTCGATGGGATGCGGGCGCTGCTTGAACGGGAGCCTCTGATCGATGGAGTATTTGCTGCCTCCGATGCGATCGCCGCGGGCGCCATGGAGGTGTTGCGTGAATCTGGTCGCCGCGTGCCGGTTGATGTGGGCATCGTGGGTTTCGACGACAGCGAATGGGCACTACGGTGCCAGCCGTTACTGTCCACGGTGCAACAACCGGCCGACTTGCTGGGCCGTGAGGCGGCATCAGTGGTACTTGACCTCGTTGCCGGACGCCCGCCCGCAAACACAGGAACGCTGCTGCCAACCGAAATTGCGTGGCGCGGCTCGGCCTAATCCGTTCGTTCCCGATAGTTCTCCCGGATGCCACTGCGAAAGTCGGGCTCCGGCTCGGCCGTGA
>NZ_JANLVV010000117.1:0-6444 GCF_031364185.1 Salinibacterium sp.
TTGATGTTGAACTTCACTTTCGTGCGAGCGGGGACGGGGACGGGCAGAAAATCGGTAAACCTAATCATGTGTGCTTCCGGGTTGCGGCGACCTTGGACAGTCTGAGGCTATTGTCTCGAGGCTAGGCGCCGCAGTTCAAGCACCTCAATGGGACTGCTCTGGGTTGAGGTAATCGAGTACCCGAAATGGGACTTCTGTCGACCACGACTTTTCCGCACAGCAATCGCTCATCCTCGCCCGCGGAATACACGAGGAAACCGGCGCTGGCGGCTACCTCCCGCTGCTCGGCGAGACTGCAGTGGCACCCATCACTCACACCGCCCTCACGATGATCTCAGACCGCGAGCGCGACGTCGTTGCCCTCCTCGCTGCCGGCCCCGGCTGCGTGGAGATCGCCCCCGGCCTCCAACTATCCAAGATCTAAGCCAAGACGGGCACCACGGCCCACCACCGGCTCACCGAACTGCCGCGGTCTTCTTCAGAAGTGGTGTGGAGGTTATGTTGCAGAAACTCAAGCCCAAAGTCCAAGTTCGGAAACGCTGGGCGATCACCCCGAGATCCAAAGGAATCGAAGGGTTTAGGTCTAGCTGATTTTTATTCGGCGTTTCGACAGCCGATCGCTATCATTGCCCAGAGGCTTGGGCGCTAGCAAGTGCTGGTGTAGCTGGGACAGATGGAGACTTGTCTTGTCTAACAGAAAGATCTTGCTATTTCTTCACGGGATCGGTGGCGGGGACAAAGAAGGCCATTGGAAACTAGTCCTCAACGAGGCACTTACTCGCTTGGAATATTCCGATCTAAACCAGGTGGAAGTAATCTCGCCTCAGTACGCCCATGCCTTGAAGGGTTGGGACGAAAAGGAGGTTTTGCCCGACCTGACGGTCAAGCAGCCTATCCGCGACGTAGCCAAGCAGAACCGCCGCGACTTCGAGCATCGGATGGGGGCGGTCGAATTTCGGCTCGGACGTCACAACCGCGGTACAGGATGGGTGGGCGGCGACGCCGTTGTTCATGGGGCAGTGTTGGGCGGAGCCGCCGGAATTGGTCCTATCGCTCAAGCGCACAACTACCTCAATGACCCACAGGTGCGGGCACAGGTCCTCAATCGAACCCTCGCGACGTTACCCGAGTCCGGAGACCTTGTCATCGTTGGATACAGCCTCGGCTCTGTGATAGCCGCCGATCTCCTGCGACGTCTACCTATCGACCTCAAAGTGGATGGGATGGTGACCATCGGCAGCCCGCTGGCGAATGGAAGCTTTAATGTCGACAAACTGCGCGACACGCTCAACGAGCCACCTACGAACCTTGCCTGGTGGGTCAATTTTTGGAATGCCGGAGATCCGATTGCTGCCCATCGGGGCGTGTCGTCCGTCTTCCCCTGGATAGTCGATTTCCGAATCGACACCAAAAAGGTGCTCCTTGACGCCCATGCAGCGGAAGAGTACCTGGCCGATGAGTCCGTGGCTTCAGCCATCGGCTTCGCACTATTCGGGTCGAAGTCGAAGGAGCTTGCGGGGACTGACATGGGGTTCGACGTACCAATGAACGCGACCGAGTTCATCGCCCTTCTCGCGCTGCGATACGCATCCCTCATCAAAATGAGGTTAGAGAGCGACCTTCAGGATCGCTACGCTGGTGCAATTCGACGAGTGCAAGCGGCCGTCGTCGATGACCTCAGTAGACAGAATGAGACCGACCGCCGAACATTACCGTCTTCAGTTGCTCGCCTTGCATTCGACCTCTCAAACCCACATGCGACCGTGCCCGAGCCCCTCCCAAGCCCCCATATCGCGAAGGATGAAGCAGTCGCTCTGCTAATCACCCTCGCGTCAGTCAATGTGATTCGACCCTTTGAGATCGAGGTCTCGAAGGACAATCTGCGGGACGCGATGAAAGACCTCACCGCCGAGATGGGCTTGGGAAGTAAGTATGGCGCTGATGTGTTTGCTGCCATCAAATTGGCGCACGAAACGCTCAGCTCCGGTGGCCCAGTGAACTGGTTTAGGTGGGGTGCGATGGGCGTGGGTGCTGCCGCGATTGTTTTAGCAACTGGCGGCATGGCCCTTGCCGCTGCCCCCGGCCTTGTGGGGGCCGCAGTTATCACAAGCGCTCTAGCCAGTTTCGGCCCCGGCGGCATGATCGGCGGTCTTCTCACCGCGGGTGCCCTGGTTACCGCAGGAGGCGGTGGCATAGCCTTCGGACTTGCCAGTCCCGGAACCACGGCCGAAACCCTCGAAGTAGTCGTCGAACGCCGTCTCGCGGCTGCAATCCTGCGGCAAAGTCAGCAACTCGAGCCAGATCACTTAATTTGGAGATTCTTGGTGGAGACCGAGATTCAGGTTCGACGAGAGTACGAGCGGCTCGACGAATTCTCAGACGAATCGGCGACGACGCTCAAGGAACTCAGACGAAAGATTGATGCTATCGAGCGTGCGCTCAAATATCTGAGAGCTAATGGTCTTGAGCCCCAGGTTCCACATTTTGCAGATGAATAACTCATACGCCCTCAAGAACCATTCCACATCAGTGCGCAATCTCCAGCCGTTACGACAAAGCCGCTCACGTCGTGCGTAGCGTTCGCAAAATGGATGCCACCGCAGCTCACTGGATGCTGCGGCCACTGAGCAGAAAAAAACGACGCCCGCACCGCACATGGTGAACTCCAAAAGAATGCCCTTTGGGGGACTCGAACCCTAAAAACGGCCCAATCGCTGAGCGGGAGTGGTCCAAGAACCCCGGAAACTCAGGGGTTTTTGATGACTACGGCTGCATACGATCTAGGTCGTTTGCCAACAAGTGTGGGCAAACGGTGGGCAGATGGAGTCAATCTACGGGGTTGAAGCGCCGGACTCGGGCGATTCGACGTGAGCCGTTTCGCCTTCAAGAACTGACCTAGCAGCGTCGTCAAACAGTTCCATCATTTGTCTGTTCGTCTCGATCAGCTGCCTGCGGACACGTCCGATCTTCTGCGCTGCCGAGTCGCCTCCCTCAATATCGCCCAAGTGCTCAAGACTCGGCGCACTGTACGTGCCCAGCAGCTTTACCAAACGGGCCTCGCTCTCATCGAGGAACGGTTCGAGCTTTGGGTTCACCCCAGTTGCGGGAACACCGCTCTCATCAAAGGCCAGCAGCATCCACTCCGAGAATTGGCTTCCGAGTAGCGAGTCATCGGCCCCCAGGGCACCTCCCCAGGTCGTTACGTTGTTCGTCCCGATACGACTCGGGCGATCAAGCCACCGGAGCACCCGGGCGACTTCGGGCGGCGGCCAGGCGCTGCCCCAGACTGATCTGTGTTCCCACACGCGAACAATGAGTTCCGCGACCGCCGGCCGTTCGTCCTCGTCCGTCTGCGCACGCACGATCGCATCGGCGAGATAGTGCGACATCCAGCGCCCCAGAGTGTCAGTTGAATTGTCCAGATCCAGGAGCCCGACTATCTCCTGCCCCAATAGCTCGGATTCCGTCCATTGTCTCGACGGTTCCGTTGGATCGGATGAGGTAGATTCGGCTGCTTCCTCGGTCGTACTCATGATCGTCCCCTTCTTCGCGCGCAGTGTAAGCATTGGAATGCCTGTTCCTTGAGATACGAGATTCGACAATTGCGTCCATTCCAACTTGGGAAAGATGCTGAAGAAGGTCGTCCAGTTGCACCCAAGTCTTCACACCAGATGTGTAGCTTTCAGTGTTCGAGCGGTTGTCGTCGGGCTCGTCGCTCCACGCGAACACGTCTGAAATGCAGTGACCGTCGACTCCGTAAATGTCGCGATGGCCGAATTGCGAAGTTGCAGCGATGCTGAGCAAGAATTTGTGGCCGGCGGATGTGTATGTTGGTGCGATCCTCCTGATCGCATCGTGCTTTTCGAGGCCAAGACGTTCGCTGTAGTGCTCCTTCAGCCAGCCGCGCAGAACGAACTCACCGTCGTCGATCTCGAAGTGGTCCATGTCGTCGTCAGGCTCGCGGTTCTCCTGTGGGAGCCGGAAGTTGCTCGAATCCTTCGTGGTCTGGAGTGCGACCATTAGCGCATGCGCTGTGGCGGGTGACACCAACGCGCTGGTAACGGAGCCGACTTCGTACTGTTTGGTGTCTGAGCGATCTACATGCGCGTCGACAACAATCCGCGTCGCGGACGAATCCATCCAGAGCTGTGCGTCGAAATCAGTCGTGCTTGGTTTCCTCGGTGAAATCGCCGAAAACGGTCGATAAGTTACAGCTTCGACTGGGGCAGGACTTCGGAGCTCTGACATCCAGCGCAACCCCGAGATCGGCAAGTGATCCTCCAGCCAGTTAGCCCAAGGGTCGGACTCGTCATCATAGGGAGAAACCAGAACAGGTGTGCCAGCGTCGATAAGGGCGCCCGCAGCGAGCTGCAGCCCGTGATACTGAGCGTAGCTTCGCAAATCTTCAACCTGGGCATGCGACCCATGATCATTCTGAGTTCGCTCCCACCGGTACCGTGAGTCCTTCTCCGCAGATCCGGTGCGGACTTCATCGTCGGAGAGGGCGAGGACGTCGACGATCCAGTGCTCCGCCCGTTCTGCGACCTCGTCTGCACGCAGACCAAATACCCGACCGAACGGTTCATACCAATACGGCAATATGTCCATCATGTCGAAGTGGAATCTTGCGTCTTCACGTCTGTCTGTTCGTCCACCGCTCGAGAAATACCCCTTGGTCGCGACGCACGCCTTCGGCAAGTTGAGGAATGTGAGCTCATGGGGCGACACCTCGGCGGGCAAGTCCAAGCCTGAGCTCGCCAATACTTCAATGGTCATCTTTGCCAGCTGGCGTATCGAGGCATGAGGCAATCCAACGTTGGTGGCAATGTTCCACACCCGGCGTGACACGGGCAAAACGGATCGCGGCGATTCCGCTGCAAGCCGGAGGGCCACCATCAGAAGCCACTGAAGTGCGGACAGCGCGCGGAATCGCGGATGATCGTATATTCGCTTAGAGAAGTCCGTGGCGTCATACCGATCGAAAACACTTCCCAAAAAGCCGTCGGCGTGCGAGGCAATCGCTACAGCCGCATGCGCGCCACGCCACCTGATCGTCTTATCTGCGTGTCCCAAGATTGACCAGATGAATGCTGGAACTCCATAGACGACAGGCTCCTGCTGACCCTGCGTTTGGCGACCCGGAGTGCTCTTCTCCAATGATGAGAGCGACCAGTCCAAGGCTGGCGCAAGCTCGTCGTTTCCCAAGCTGGGGACTAGGCCTTGCGCGATCGAGAACAGTTTGTCGGCTCCAAGCGAGGCCAACTGCGGACCCAGCAGAGTGATCAGGGTTGCGCCGGCATCCTTCAGCCCCGGGAGCCGAAAGACAGCGGCGATCGTAGCTGGACTCGAATATGAGTAGTTGACGAAGTCGAGGAAGCGCGCCCGCACGAAGTCCTCAGTGTTTGAGTCAGCCCAGCGCGTGACTGGTTCAAACCCGGCCCAACCGCTCAGGATCTCTTGAAGTACGGGCAGCGATGTTGAAGAGGAGAATTGCCAAAGATCTCTCCGGCTCGCCTCCGAAGTGATTGTTTCCAAAAAGGAGACTCGCTCGGCTGGGGAACAGTGTTGTGCGAAGACCCGAAGGTAGTCCGCAGCTTGCCGATTCTCTACATAGAGGTGGGACAACTCGGAGACAGTGGAAAGCACATCAGACACATTGGCATCCGGCGCTTCAGCGAAAATAGCCTGAACTCGGCTGGCACGTTCCATCGTCTCCGCGGGGTCGGCACTCCACTCTTTCCTCGTATCGTCGTGGTCCGGAAGAGTAGCGCTCAAGCCTGTGATGCGTTCGCAAGCGTCAATGAACGGGCCGGTCACGCGATTTTCAGCAGCCCATTTCGCAATCTTCGGAGCCGCCCACAATCGTGATGTAGGTGAGAGGTCTCGGCAGATTATCTGCGCGACTGATTCGGCGCAGTCCGTCAATAGTGCTCGTGAGACGTTGGGTCGTTGTATCAGTCGACTCATTAAGTCGATCGCTGCGGCGACCGGGTAGTCTCGCGATCCACCGAGTTGTAGAAGATCGATGGCGGTGGGTTCATCAAAGTATTGCCGATCTACTGCCGCGCTGACGACGCCAGAAATACTGCGACCAAGGGGCATTTGGCCCGCGTGTTCCCAGTCCGCTGCGGTCGACAGGCCCGTCGCAGGATCTAGTGCGGCGACAGCGTGGATGGTTTCGGCCCAGGGCAAATAATCCTCGTCGCCAACGAAGGGACGGAAGTCGATGAGTGCGCTCGCAACACGGGTCGCGAGCTCTGGCGCGGAGGTGGGCGTTGAGGCACCAATCGACTCCGCGAGCGCCGCGTGTACTTTGAGTATCGCCGCGCCGTCGTTGTCAAGGCCATCCGCCGCGATTACCGAAGCGTTGTAGTAGTTGGCCGCGAGTGCGAGGTCATAGGGATCGACAGCACTTGAAACTTCCAACAGGACGTCTGCGCGATC
>NZ_JANLVV010000122.1:0-9544 GCF_031364185.1 Salinibacterium sp.
GCCGCGACAGATCGTGGGAGCACTCGCTAACGAGGGGGGCCTGAGTCGGGACGACTTCGGTCACATCCAAATTCGCCCGGATTTCTCGATCGTGGAGCTACCCGCAGACCTGCCGGGCCACGTGCTGGCCAAACTGAAGGACACCCGCATCAGCGGTAAACTGATCGAGATTCGGGCAGACTCTCGCGGTGGGATTCGCCCGAATAAACGCGGCGAGCCCCACCTGGGCTGAACCGCACTCTGCAGTCGATCGCAAGTCGCAGGGCAAGCAAATTTCCGTGCTGCCCCCAGTCGCTCATGCGTCTTCTAGGGGCGCAGGAGCGCGACGTCTCGAAGGGCACCATCGTCGACGACAGCGGTGAGATAGGTGCACACCGGCTGATGACGTCGGTCGGTGGGTGACCCTGGGTTCAGCAGCCGAAGTCCCGACCGCGAGAGCGAATCCCACGGGATATGGCTGTGTCCGAAGACGAGCACGTCGGTATCAGGGAACATGATATCCATCCGATCCTCACGGCCCCTGGCCTCACCGGTCTCGTGAGTGACGGCAAATCGCACACCGTCTACGGTGCGCCGCGCGATCTTTGGTAATCGCGCGCGAAGTTCGGCCGGATCATTGTTTCCCCAGACTCCCAACACCTCGGCATGAGACTCAAGCTGGTCGAGAGTGGATGCCGCGATCCAGTCGCCAGCATGGATCACCAGGTCAGCAGCATTTGCCGCTTCGATCACCCCAGTGGGCAATTGCCGCGCCCTAGTGGGGACATGGGTATCGGAAACGATGAGCAGACTGGTGGTCATGCCGGAGAGCGGCCAGCCACTGCGCATTCGCGGCACCACCAGCCAGTAAAGCGCTCGAGCATCACGAGTTCACGTGCGGCTCCACAGTTGAGGCACGGCGGGCTGGAATCAGTGCCATCACTGTGCTCGACAGCTCGGGGTGCCGTGTCATCCATGGGTGCAGTTTATCCAGGGGCGGGCGGTGGATGACGTTTCGTCCTCTCTTATATGCGGTCCTGTGCGACTATGAGGCCGTGCCAGTTACGCGTGCATTCGATATGAAGGGTCATGTCGCCATGATCAGTGGGGCAGGAAGCCCGGAAGGTATTGGCTTTGCCGTCGCCAGGGAGCTTGGTGGGTTGGGAGCACGGGTGGTGGTGACCTCGACTACAGATCGTGTGCACGACCGTGTCGCTGAGTTGAGAGAATCGGGCATTCAGGCCACAGGGTTTGTAAGCCGGCTGGAGACGGAGCACGGCGTCTCATCATTGATGGCGTCGGTATCGGACGCGAAGCTAATCCCCGACATCCTCGTGAACAATGCGGGGATGGTCTCGGTAGGTGACCACGGCATCGAAGGGGGTGACATTTCGATGACTCTCGAACGGTGGAACAAGGCTCTCGCCGTGAATTTGACAACCGCTTTCTTATTGACCAGAGCCGTGATTCCCGGTATGCGCGCGCAACGCTGGGGTCGAATAGTCAACGTGTCCAGTGTCACAGGACCAGTGATGGCCTCGCGCGGCGATGTTGCATACGCTGCAGCGAAGGCAGGAATGGTCGGTCTCACCCGCGCGCTCGCGGTCGACGAAGCAACTCATCGCATCACCGTCAATGCGGTCGCGCCCGGCTGGATTGCCACGAGCTCGCAACTGCCGTCCGAGTATCAGCAAGGGTTGCGCACGCCAATGGGCAGAAGTGGCACGGCGGCCGAAGTGGCCTCCGTCGTCGCTTGGTTGACGAGCCCTGGGGCGTCGTATGTAACAGGGCAATCGATAGTCGTCGACGGGGGGAACAGCATGGCTGAGGAACGTGCCGATTGACATGTCCCAGTGCGCCTGAGCCTGGACCGAAGTCGGGCAGTCAATGTGAGGTGCAGTTCGTCTTGCGGTTTCGGAGGCTTTCTTCTTCTATTCGCTTCGTGCCCGGATGTGCTGCTGGCCCCTACCGGTCGTATGGGTACAGTCTCCGTACCGGCCGCCGTGATGACCACCTGTCCGGATATCCAGCGCAGCAATTTTTCGGGAAAGGTTCCGATGCGAGTGTCGGTATTGTCGCTGATACGGGCGATGTAGATGGTATCGGTGTTGACGGAGATAAAAAGTCTCCTCAATCGGATCGCGCGAGCCTCTCTCCGGACGTGATCTTCGCAGTCTCCTTTCCGAGGCGGCACATTGCACCCGCCAAGCAAAACGTGTGGGTGATAGCACAAAACGCGGCTGGGCGGTGAGTTCTCGGAGGTGGTATCGACAGGCGTAAACTCAGGGTCCTGATTGGAGGGCCTAAAGGCCCGTTTAACGGAGGTTCAGTGTCAGGGAACGCGACCACCCGCTTTGATAACGTGTCACTGTTGTCGGTCGCGAGTACCCTACCCAGCCGGGTCACGACGTCTGTCGACATAGAGACCCGACTTGCGGCGGCGCTCTCGCGACTCGATCTGCCGCAGGGGCTACTTCAGCGCGTGGCAGGAGTGCTCGAACGACGCAACTGGAGCCCGGGCGAGACATCCGACGATGCCACGGTGGCAGCGGGAAAGCGTGCCCTGGCCGAGGCGGGAGTCGATCCCTCCGAAGTGGGACTTCTGATCAATACCTCCGTCAGTCGCAGGCATTTGGAACCGTCCGTCGCCGTACTGTTACATCACGAGCTGCGACTGCCCAGTTCTGCCATTAATTTCGATGTGGCAAACGCCTGCCTCGGCTTTGTGAGCGGGATGAGCCTTGCCGCGAGCTTGATCGAATCCGGCCAGATCGAATATGCCATGGTCGTCAATGGAGAAGATGCTGACGAGATCCAGGTCAACACCATCACCCGACTACTGAACACCGACGCCGATCGCGATGGGTTCATGAGCGAGTTCGCGTCGCTCACACTCGGCTCCGGGTCGGCTGCCGCCGTGCTCGGCCGATCCGATGAGAATCCCACCGGTCACCGGATCCTCGGCGGCGTCACTCGCGCAGCGACCCAATTCCATGATTTGTGTGTCGGCAGCGTCGACGGCATGTTCACGGATGCGAAAACGCTCCTGAAGGGCGGCCTCGACCTAGTAGTCTCGGCCTGGAAAGAGGCCGCCGGGGAATGGAACTGGTCATCGATGGATATGTACATCACCCACCAGGTCTCGTCGGTACACACTAACGCCATCATCAAGGCCGCAAAACTAGATCGACATCGCGTCCCGATCACCTATCCCCGGTTCGGCAATGTCGGGCCGGCGTCGATTCCCATTACGCTCGTCGAAGCACAGGACACACTCAACAGGGGCGATCGGGTTCTATTGATGGGGGTAGGTTCCGGTCTTAACACCGCGATGATGGAACTCGCGTGGTGACGGCAACGTGAAAGCGACCACATCATGACTGGGCGAGCTTCCCCGCTCACCCTCGACCTATCCGGACTCGACAATTGCTTCAGTCGCACCATCTATGCACCCGGCCGCGGTGCCGACAAGGGTCTGCACCGCGAATGGCACTACCTCGATACCGGGGACGAGCTGAGTCGGCTCGGTGTGCCCGTCATCGGTACCGTTCTGGCTGTGCACGGCAACCCGACGTGGTCTTACCTCTGGCGCGCCCTTCTCACCGGGTCGGTAGAGGCAGCGAAGCAGGGATCACCCGCCTGGCGGATTGTGGCGGTAGATCAGCTCGAAATGGGCTTCTCCGAGCGCACCGACGTGCATCGCCCGCTCGCGCAGCGGGTCGTCGATCTGGCCGCGTTTACTGATGCGATTTCCCTCACCAGCCGTGTTGTCACGCTCGGTCACGACTGGGGCGGCGTCGTATCGCTAGGCTGGGCGATTGGCCATCAGCAAGAGCTTGCCGGCGTAATGCTGCTGAATACGGCCGTCCATCATCCAAAGGGCACACCGATTCCGGCACCGCTGCGGCTTGCTGGCGCTCGAGGGGTGCTCGCGACATCCACCGTCTGTACGCCCGCGTTCCTGGAAACGACGCTGGCCCTCGCCTCGCCCGCGCTCGATTCGGCGGTGAAGGATGCATATCGTGCGCCCTACCGCTCCGCGAGCCGTCGCTCGGGAATCGGCGGCTTCGTAGCTGATATCCCGGTTGGTGCTGTGCACGAAAGCTCCGGCGAACTCGAGCGAATCGCCGAGGGGGTGGCCGGGCTCGACGTCCCTGCGCTCATCCTGTGGGGTCCACGCGATCCGATCTTCGGCGATCGCTACCTCGCTGACCTCGTCGACCGGCTTCCGCAAGCCGATGTGCACCGGTTCGAAGGCGCCGGTCATCTCATCGCCGAGGATGCGCCTTACGCGGATTCGGTATTGACCTGGCTTGATGACAATGTCGATCGCCTTTCGGACCGTCCCGCGACATCGCTCCGAGCCTCGCTAGCGCCGGCCAAACCGGACAATGTGCCCTTCCGTCCACTCTGGCACAGGCTCGACGAGCGGCGACACGACGACGACACTGCCGTCATCGATATGTCGACCCATGGAGGTCGAGGCTCGCGACACGTGAGCTGGCGGCAATTGGCCGACAGGGTGCACCGGCTTGCCTCCGGCCTCACCGCCATCGACGTGAAACAGGGCCAACGGATCTCGCTGCTTATCCCACCGGGACCGACCCTGACCGCGGTGATGTATGCCTGCCTGAGGATCGGCGCCGTCGTCGTAGTCGCTGACGCCGGTCTCGGAGTGAAAGGGCTGACGCGCGCGGTGCGCGGGACGTGGCCGGACTTCGTCATCGGGGAGGCGCGCGGTCTCGTCGCCGCATGCGCCCTCGGGTGGCCGGGAGTCCGAATCTCGACTGCGCGACTGCCGCGGGTGACAACCGCTGCCCTTGGCGTTTCCTACTGCCTCAGTGACCTGCTCACGATGGGTGCCGACACACCGCTCCCCACGCCACCACGGGCGGAGGATGAAGCCGCGATCCTCTTCACTTCGGGGTCGACAGGACCGGCCAAAGGCGTCGTGTACCGCCATGCGCAACTTTCAGCACTACGCGACGTGCTCTCGAACCATTTCGACGTCACGGCCGACACGGGAATCGTGTCGGGGTTCGCCCCTTTTGCGCTGCTGGGTCCGGCGCTCGGCACTCGGTCGATAACACCGAGAATGGATGTGTCGTCACCGCGCACCCTCACTGCAAAGGCTGTCGCCGCCGCTGTACGGGAGTCTCGGGCCGGCATCGTCTTCCTCTCCCCTGCCGCCATCCTGAACGTCGTTGCGACCGCCGGAGGTCTCACGCATAGTGATCGCGTCGAGCTTCGGGGAGTGCACACCTTTCTGTCCACCGGTGCGCCGGTCAGCGCGGAACTGCTCGTATCAGCGAATGCCCTGATGCCGAACGCAACCCCGCACACGCCGTACGGGATGACCGAGTGCCTGCTGGTGACCGACATCACACTCGATGGGATCCGCGCCGCAGCCGCTGAGAACGACACAGGGGTATGCGTAGGTACGCCCATCGACGCGAACCGTGTGCTCATCTGCGCACTCGACATGGAGGGACGCGCAGCGGGGGTGCCGAACACCCAGACCGGTGTTCTTGGGGAGATCGTGATCTCGGCACCGCATCTGAAAGACCACTACGACCGGCTGTGGATGACGGACCGCGCCGCTGTTCGCGACACCAGACGTGGGTCGGATTCACCGGAGGAGCGCTGGCACCGCACCGGAGACGTGGGGCACCTCGATCACCTCGGCCGCCTGTGGGTGGAGGGCCGCCTGCCGCACGTGATCGTGACGGCAAACGGCCCGATTGCGCCCGTCGGAGCGGAACAGGATGTCGAGCATGTCCCTGCCGTGCGACGTGCCGCCGTGGTCGGCGTCGGACCGCACAGGCTGCGGCAGGCTGTCGCGGTCGTCGAGACGGTGCCGCCGACCAGTCGACCCGGACTAGCGAGTCCGGATGTGACGGCAGCAGTACGCGCCAGCACGGGACTTCCGCTCGTCGCCGTACTCGCCGTACCTGAACTTCCCATGGATATCCGTCACAACTCGAAGATCGACCGGTCACGACTGTCCGAATGGGCAGAGCGTGCACTTGCCGGCGGAAAGCTGACCGCACCGTGATCGTGCTCGTCACCGGGGCATCAGGATTCCTCGGTCGTGCCGTCGCCACCGAGCTGATTGCCGCCGGGCACCAGGTGCGCACCCTGCAGCGACGCGCATCAGGCGTTTCCGGGGCTACTGACGTCTTGGGCTCGATCACTGATCGGAGCCGGCTGACCCGCGCCATGGAGAATGCAGAGGGCGTCATCCACCTTGCCGCGAAGGTGTCGCTCGCCGGCGACGCGCGAGAATTTCATGCCGTCAATGTCGAGGGGACGAGGTCGGTGCTGTCCGTGGCCGAAGGCGCGGGGGTGCACCGCCTGGTTCACGTGTCGTCGCCCTCGGTCGCGCACAGCGGTTCCGCACTGGCGGGTGTAGGTGCCGAACCCGCATCCCCCGAACTGGCTCGCGGCGAATACGCGCGCACCAAAGCGAAGGCGGAGTTGCTCGCGCTCGCCCATGATTGCATCGCGATGCCGGTTGTCGTCATCCGGCCGCACCTCGTCTGGGGTCCGGGCGACACCCAGCTTGTCGATCGGATCGTCGACCGTGCGCGACACGGTCGACTGCCGCTGCTCAACGGTGGTACCGCCCTCATCGACACGACTTACATCGACAACGCGGCATCCGGAATCGTTGCGGCGCTTCATCGCGCCGATGTTGCACACGGCAAGGCTTACGTTCTTACGAATGGTGAGCCGCGCCCGGTCGGCGAAATTCTTGTATCCATCTGCCTCGCCGCGGGCGTGCGCCCCCCGCGATGGAGCATCCCCGCCGGCCTGGGGCGTGCATTGGGTTCGGTGGCCGAGCGAGTATGGGCTGTGCGGCCCGGGACCGACGAGCCACCCATGACGCGCTTTCTTGCCGAACAGCTGTCCACTGCGCACTGGTTCGACCAGCGCGACATACGCCAGGCGCTTGACTGGTCGCCGTCGGTGTCACTTGATGAGGGACTCAAGCGGCTCGCGGCGAGCTACTCCGCGTAACGATATTCACAATCGATTGATGAAGGGCCTTCCCACCCTGATTCAGCGCAAATTTGCCATGACCCCGTGGGCTCTACACACTGCTCGTTCTAGACCACGGCTACACCTGATCCGTCGGCGTCGCGTGCATCAATGTCGTGCGGGATAGCGAGCACGGTGCGCGCGGAGAAGGTGAAAGAGTGCTCGATCGCTATGACCGTCTTGGCCGTAGCATCATCCAGCCCCGCCATGCAGGTTCGAGCTCTGACAGCGGAGGCAAGCGCGATCTTGTCGTCGTCCCGCGGGCTCGGACCTGATGCAGGATCGCGCGAAGGAGGCCCAGCCGAACAGGCCACGTTGCAGAGGCTCAACGTAGATCCAGATGCTGAATTTAGGAAAGGGACCCCGAGCTAGGTTGCGATGCAAGTGTCCCCAGGGTTGCACTGAGGACGATTTGCCTTCCGTCCGCTGACCTTATGCGAGAGTGACTGCTCATGCTGAATGGATGCGATATTCGGCGCCGAACACGGGAGCGTTACGCCCCCCGAAGCAGCCAGTCGTTGTCAGGATTCCGACCGCCTTCCGGGTCCTCCGGAACCGAAACTGCCACTGAGATACTCTGCTCCTCGACCGGCACTTGGGCCGGCAGGGTCCGCCAACGGTCCGATGCAGCAACCCCCACACCGGCATCAACGTTCCCGGGAATGACCTCATCCACTTAGACCTCGTTCCTTTACCGCACTCGAATGTCTGTTAGCAGGAGCCATCGAGCCCTCCGCACAGTGTTCGCAACGCTGACGGTAAAGGTGATGTCGCGGGTCCCCAATCAGCGAGATAGTTCGATTACCGTTCGCTGAGTGTATGCCCACATCGGCGTCTATCGGACCGACCTCATTCTCGAGGGGAATATTTTTCTCATGCATTGTCGTGACTAACCGTTGTTAGGTCAAGGGAGGACCCAGGATTCTCCTCCCACCCCGCCAAAAGTCGAGGTCGGGCTGTTAGTCGCCCTAACCCAACTCATCTCGCGGCGTGGTGGAGTTTCTCACCGCCGTTCACGTCAGTTGCTTTATTCCAATCGTCGGCGAGTTCTGGATTGATGGCAGCCTCGTTGAGGGTCTCGGTGGGGTGATTCATCGTGGTCTACTCAAGCACGGAGTTCTCGGAAAAGTAGCGTAGGTCGTCGGCTCCCCATTCGTCGTGATGCTCGATCAGAACTGATCCGGCCGGGCGGAGCAGGTCGGCGGGTTGAAGGAATACGGCAGCGACATCGGTGCGGCGTGTGATTTCCTTGTTGAGTCGCTCGACCAACCGGCTCTCGTTGTTGGGTGAAAGGCGTTGGGGTTTCGATGTCAACCTTCGGCTTTGGCGGAGCTGGCTGGCTGGCTGGCTGGCTGGCTGGCTGGTGAGGGTTGCTGCGGTGGTGGTGGCGGGTCGCGCTGCTTCGTTATCTCAGCCACGTCGTTCGGCACCGGTTTTGACAGCTTGGATGCCATCGACTTGCTCGGCGATAGCTTCGGCAAATTCGGGGCCGGTCGTGAAGTTGGAGCAGTTCTCGACGATACAGGCGGAGAAACACGCGCCGGCGCTTTCGTGCCGGGAGTACTATTCGTAGCCGTCACAGTACCTGCCAATGGCCGACCTCTTCACGGGCGCGCCGGGGTCGAGCATCGGCTGGCACATGTCCACGACCCATTGCTGATATCGATGGGGCACTGGATCTGGTCAGGGTGCGAACGCTGCACCTTCGGCGTTCGAGCGGATGGCTGCGCGATAGATATCGTGAGTGGCTGCTGCCTCGTGTGGCGTGACCGTGCCGAACCCGTCACCCAGCTTGCCCTCGCGTTCCGCGAGGAACGCCGCCCACATCTGCAGGATCGAGTCCGAGAATCCAAACTCGAAATTAGCGCCGGTGACCGTGGGCCACACCGACTGGCTGCCCGCATCGAGCTGCTGCCAGACCTGCTGGATGCCGATACCGGGCACCGAGGCCACAGTGAACACCTCCACGAGCTTGGGGTTCTTGGTGCTGAAGCGCACACCACCCTCCAGGCCGATGGCCTCAAACACCCAGGTGTTCTTCTGTCCGGGGTCGATGCGCTTGGTCTCGGTCGTGAGCGGAAACCGCACGCCTTCGCGTGTCGCCCAGCTGTGCAGAACGGCGTTGTCCCAGGTGTCGCACGGCACAAGCTGCCCGTCTGGCCCAGGGCGTTCGGTGACGATGTTTTGCAGCATGCCGTACACAGTTTCCGGGGCCCATCCGAGCCGCAGTGGCACGTGCCAGGTGTGAAGTCCGAGGTCGTTGAGCACCCCGGGCTCACCACAGAATGTGTTCTGCCTCTTCCAGCTGATGGGCTTGTTCACGTCAACGTCGCTTGAATGCAAAAAGCTGCTGCGCGCTTCGACGATGGTGCCGAGAGCGCCGCTGCGCACATAGTTGATCGCCATCTGCGCGCCCGGAAAGAAGGGCATCTCACTGGAGCAGCGGACGAAGCTTTCGGGATGCACCTCGACCGCCGCGAGGATCGCCTGCGCAGCAGCCCCGTCGATGCCGAACGGCTTCTCC
>NZ_JANLVV010000145.1:0-1194 GCF_031364185.1 Salinibacterium sp.
TCGCCGCGGTCGACGCCGAACGTACGCTGAACACCGCAACCTTCGGATTCAGCTTTCGCGAGCACCTTCGCATCTGAAGCACCGATGACTGGGAAACGGGCGACCTTCCACAACTCACGATCGGAACCATCCGCGAGTACCCGATCGTGGTGGCTCATGCTGTTACCAGAGGGGCGGCGAGTATCGCGTCGGCCAATTCGAGCACTTCGGATTGGAGGTTGTCGGGCGCTCCGAGCTCGAAAAACTTACGGAATATCTTCGTGACAGCGATCTTCACGTCGATGCTGTAACCGCTGTCGTGCTGTTCGAGCTTGTTCGCAGCCAAGGCGATGTGGTCGCATTGGTCTTCGGTCAGGTCAGCCATGGTGGTGCCTTTCGGGGTTACAGGTGGGCGTCGGGCATGAATGCGGCGACGAGTAAACGGAAGATGACGGCAAGCGTTACGAGTGCGACGACGGACGCGGCCCAGATGTGCCAGTCCGTCACCCAGGGTGGGAGTTTCATTCGTCGCCCTCCGCCCAGAACCATTCGCAGTGGCATTGGACCGCACCGACATGAAGCATCACGTCGGTGTGGCATCTGCCCCCGTACGGGTGGTGGTCCTCCGCGGGGTGGTCACACGCGGCGCAGATCATGGGAGCGTCTGCACGATGATGAGCGCGACCACTTCGACCGCAACCAGCGCGGCAGCCAGGATCGCAATTCTCACGATCAGCTTCCGGGTGGAGCTCAGCCGTACCGGGAAATCTGTGAGGTCGTCAGTGAGAACCGCGACATGCGACACCACCGGTTTCGGGGCTGGCTCGTAGTCGTCCCACTCGACCTCGTAGATACCGATGTCCGGTTCGTGGGTGGTCACGCTTCCACGACCTTCCCGCGGGTGAGGGCGTAGAACGTTTCTCCCTTGACTGTCTCCCCGTCAACGAGGACCGCGCGAACCTCGATAATCTTCCAGCGCGAATCGCGTTCGGTAAGCACGATCCAGCAGCCGACAGCGCCGGATGCTTTCGAGTTGCGTCCGGTGACCATGGCGATGGAGTCTTTACCTGTCACGGATGCCGCCGACCGGTCGCCCGTGTTCGATGCCGCCGACCGGTCGCCCGTGTTCGATGCCGCCGACTGGTAGCCCGTGTTCGATGCCGCCGACCGGTCGCCCGTGTTCGATGCCGCCGACCGGTCGCCCGTGTTCGATGC
>NZ_JANLVV010000162.1:0-2565 GCF_031364185.1 Salinibacterium sp.
TTCCGCCGGCGGAGTCGACTCGTTCAGCTGGAACGAGTACATCTTGCCCTGATTCCACTCGCCGAAGAGGGCCTTCCCGTCCCAGTATTCCGGCCACTTCACGTCCGATTTCAGGTCGGCGTCATAGCGGTATACGGGGCCTCCCATCGGAGCACCGCCACCGCCGATTTCGGGAAATTCCGCGCTCGCGCTGCCCGTGTACCAAATGTCGGCCTTGATGACGGGAGGAAGCGTGTTGAGCCCCGTGTTGTTCGGCGAGGTGTTGATCGGGTTTTCTGGGCTGAAGGCGGCGCCCGATTGGAGAGTCGCGAAGTTGTAGTCCCGATAGCAATTGCCACCGGCACAATATGGCCAGCCGTAATTTCCCGGAGCCTTGAGCAGATTCCATTCGACCGAGCCGCGCGGGCCGCGGGCGGGATTGTCACCACCAGCGTCCGGGCCATAGTCGGCGACCAGGATCAGGTTGGTCTTACGGTCAATCCCGATGCGGAACGGATTACGAAAGCCCATCGCGTAAATCTCGGGCCGAGTCTTGCCCGCTGCGTCATCCGCCTCCGCGAAGAGATTCCCGCCGGGGATCGAATAGCCGCCGGCGATGGTCGGGGTGATGCGCAGCACCTTGCCTCGCAGGTCGTTGGTGTTCGCGGAGGAGCGCTGGGCATCGAAGTCCTGGCGGCCACTGCGTTCGTCGATCGGCGTATAGCCATCCGACTCGAACGGGTTGGTATTGTCTCCGGTGGCGAGAATCAAATTACCGTCGTTGTCGAAAAGCATGTCGCCGCCGGCGTGGCAGCAGGTATTGCGCTGCGTGGTGACTTTCAACAGGGTCTTCTCGCTCGACACGCTCGCGGTTTTCGACCCGAAGTCATAGGTGTAACGCGAAATGCGGTTGTGCGGGCCGTCCAGGGTGACGTCACTTGGGGCCCAGTACAGATACACCCAGCCGTTGGTGGCAAAGGCCGGGTCGAGCGCAACGCCAAGCAACCCATCTTCGTTAGCCTGGGTCACAGGCAGCGAGAGCGCCGTCGAGGTGGCCCGGGTTACAGGGTCGATCTGCTGCAACCGACCGTTTCGCTCAATGTAGAACACTGTTCCATCGGCAGCGATGTCGAGCGCCATCGGGTTTTGGGTGTTGTCGTCGAGCGTGACGACCTCGTAGTTGGAGCTCTGGGTTGCCGAGCATCCGGATGGTACGACGCCTGCCGCGATCTTCAGACCGCCAAGCACATGCTTCTGAAACGCGGCCTCAGAGTAGCTCGCGTCGGTGTGGCCCAGGCCGGTGTACCACGAGCGTCCGCCCTCAAATTCCTGGCACCACGAGATCGGGTGCTCCGGCCCCATGTTGCCGCCGGTGTACGACTTCTCATCGAGCGACAGCAGCACATGCACCTTGTCCCGGTCGAGATTGCGGAAGTTGTACCACTCGTCAGTGCGGTCCCAGGTGTCACCCTCAAGGTGTTTCGTGGACTCGTTCGTGTCATCCTCGATCTTGATGGACGCAGCTTGCGGGGCGGGATGTCCATTGAAGTAGCCGCCGACGAGTTGGCCATAAAAGGCCCAGTCATATTCGGTATCGGTTGCGGAGTGGATGCCGGCAAACCCTCCCCCGCCCCGGATGTAAGCCTCGAAGGTCGCCTGCTGTCCCGCATCTAGCACGTCGCCCGTGGTCGAGTTGAAGACGACCGCATCGAAGCCGGCGAGCACCTCCGCATTCGCCGGATCGAAGACGGTCGCGTCTTCGCTGAACACGGCCTCGAAGTTGTTCTCGGCCGCAAGCTGTGCGATGAGCGCGTTGCCGAGCGGGATCGACCCGTGGCGGAAGCCCGCAGTCTTCGAGAAGACGAGCACACGGAAGTCGGCGGGCTGTGCGGCGGCAACGGGTTGGGCCGCGGTAGCGGTCGCCACGCCGAGGCTCAGCGGCACAACGAAGCCCGCGATCATGGCCACCGATGCAAGAAGCGAGAGCACCGGTGGGGTGACGCGTCGGGCGAGGCTGATGACATTATTCACGGGGGGACTCCTAGCGTCGACGATTCAGCTGGCCCTGCTCTTCGTGACCGCAAACGGGGGCAGTCCACGATGACTGTGCCTGGTGCGAGGCTAAGGCTAGTAAATGTTGTTTGTCAAGCTAAATACGTGACCGGCCGCGTGAGAAAAGTTCCTTATCAGAGAACCGCGCCATATTGCAGGCACTGGTGGGCAAGAGGAGCAGGCCGACAGATCGGCATAATTTTTCCTGAGCTACAACAATTGCCGATAACGGCTCGCTTTAATCCCTCGGCGAGACGCCACCGGCGGTGAGCGCACTCACTCCGGCCGGGTCGGCTAGCAATGGCGCGAGGGCCAACTCGGCCGCCCCAATCATGAGCAGACTGGACCCCAGCACGGCCCTGGTGATGGTCGCGACCTCCCGCGGGCCATGAAGAGCCCGAGAGGCGACCTGCAGGGTCAGCCGTTCGGGGTTGAGCTGAAAGAGGGACGCAAGAAAACCACCCAGGATGATCCGCTCGGGGTTGAAAATATTGACTACATTGCACAACGCGATCGCCAGAAAATCCAGCTGTG
>NZ_JANLVV010000171.1:0-31507 GCF_031364185.1 Salinibacterium sp.
GCCGAGTTTCGTCGCGTCGTCGAGTTGTCGATCGGTCTCAAGGCGCGAGTCGTGAGTGAGGACTTCAGGGAGTCTGGTGTGCGCGAGATCCTCAATTATGGCCACACCCTCGGTCACGCCATCGAGCATGCCGAACGCTACCGCTGGCGGCACGGCGCTGCTATCAGCGTGGGCATGGTTTTCGCCGCCGAGCTGGGCCGGCTCGCCGGTTCTCTGTCCGATGGCGTCGTCGACCGTCACCGCAGCATCCTCGAATCACTGACTCTGCCGATCGACTACTCGCTCGGACGCTGGAACACCCTGCTGGCAACCATGCAGCGCGATAAGAAGGCGCGCGCTGGCATGATCCGATTCATCGTGCTGGATGACGTCGGCAAGCCGACCGTGCTCGCGGGGCCGGACGAAGCCATGCTGTACGCCGCGTACCAGGAAGTTGGCGTCTGAGCCCCGGTCGGGCCACGCCGCAGACACTGGATACACTCGAACCCATGTCCACGGTCCTCATTCTGAACGGCCCCAACCTCGGCCGTCTCGGCAGTCGTGAGCCAGACGTGTACGGCAGTGGCACGCTCGACGACCTCAAGGCGCGGCTGGAGGCCGAGACATCCGGACTCACCATAGACCTGCGGCAAACCGATGACGAGGCGACTCTCATCGGCTGGCTGCACGAGGCTGTCGACTCGAAGTACCCGGTCATTTTGAATCCGGCGGCATTCACCCATTACTCCTACGCCCTCAGCGATGCGGCGAAACTGGTAACCGCAGCGGGGCTGATTCTCATCGAGGTGCATCTGAGCAATCCGCACGCGCGCGAGGAATTCCGTCACACCAGTGTCATCTCGGCCGTCGCGACCGGGACTATCGCAGGGCTGGGGTTCGACTCGTACAGTCTGGCGTTGGCTTTCGTTCGCTCGAGGCTCGGCTAACACGTAGAATTACGGGTCGGTCTTCGCCTCGTGAATTACTGGCATCCGGCACAAACGAACGGAACACACTCATGGCTTCAACCGCTGATATCAGGAACGGCGTCGTTCTCAACATGGACGGCCAGCTATGGACCGTCATCGACTTTCAGCACGTAAAGCCGGGCAAGGGTGGCGCGTTTGTGCGCACCAAGGTCAAAAACGTCATGAGTGGCAAGGTGGTCGACCGTACGTTCAACGCGGGCGCGAAGATCGAAACCGAGGTCGTCGATCGGGCAGACTTCCAGTACCTGTACCGGGATGGCGACAACTTCGTCTTCATGGACATGGGCAATTACGACCAGATCACCCTCTCGCCGGCCAACGTTGGCGACGCGGCCAACTTCATGCTTGAGAACCAGAACGTGACCATCGCCCTGCACAACGGCGATCCGCTGTATGTCGAGCTGCCCGCATCCGTCACCCTGGAAATTACCTATACGGAGCCGGGCCTTCAGGGTGACCGCTCCACGGGTGGCACAAAGCCTGCCACTGTCGAGACCGGCTACCAGATCCAGGTTCCGCTGTTCCTCGAGCAGGGAACCAAGGTCAAAGTCGACACTCGCGACGGCTCATACCTCGGCCGAGTCAATGACTAGGACCACCGCAGCGACAGGAGCAGCCCGCTAGTGGGAGCGCGCACCAAATCACGCAAACGTGCCCTCGACGTTCTCTATGGCGCCGATGTTCGCGAGGAATCCATCAATACCGTTCTGGCCGCCGAGCAGGCCCGGGCCGAAGGTGACGCGAAGCGCGCATCGTCCTGGCCGTACGCTCGCGACATCGTCATCGGCATCACAGAGCATGGTGATGAGATCGATGAATTGATCGAGACCTATGCGCAGGATTGGACTCTCGCGCGCATGCCCGCGATCGACCGGGCCCTGCTGCGCATCGGCGTCTGGGAGATCCTGTACAACACCGAGGTTCCTGACGGCGTCGCGATTTCCGAGGCCGTCGAATCGGCACAACTGCACAGCACCGACGACTCGGCGGGCTTCGTCAATGGATTGCTGGGACGGATCGCCGCCAGCCGCAACTGATCGCCGCCAGCCGCAACTGATCTTTGCGCGGTCGCCAGGAAGAGCATGACGCAGGGTTACGTCCTGGCTGTGGAGTGGTTAGCCCCAGCCCATAACCTGCAGGGGTGACCACAGCGATAGCTACCTCCCACGCCAGTGCCGCCGCGCTGTCGGTGTCTCTCATCAACGTCGAGCGCACCTTCGCCGGTGCTTCGTCGGAGGCTGAGCCGCGCCGAGTGTTGCGGAAAGTATCACTCGAGATCGCACCCGGTGAAATCGTCGCGCTCATCGGCGCCTCTGGCAGCGGGAAGTCGACGCTGCTGCGCCAGGTGGGCGGACTCGATGTTCCCGACAGCGGAACCGTCAGCGTCGGCGGCACGGCGCTCACGGGGATCGACCAGCGCTCAGCCATCGCCTTCCAGGAGCCGCGGCTGCTGCCGTGGCGATCTATCGGGGCCAATGTGGACCTCGGGCTGCCGAAGGGTATTTCGCGAAATGTACGACGAAACCGGGTCGCCGAACTGCTCGAACTCGCACAGCTGACGGATGCCGCTGGCCTCCGCCCGCGCCACATCTCCGGCGGCATGGCCCAGCGTGCATCCCTCGCCAGAGCCCTGGCCCGTGGACCGGGAGTGCTACTGCTTGACGAGCCATTCGGAGCACTCGATGCGCTGACCAGACTCACCATGCAGGACCTGTTGCTCGATATCCACGCCACAGAGCCCGCCACCATCCTGTTCGTCACCCACGACGTCGATGAGGCCCTGTACCTGGCAGACCGCATCGTGCTGCTCGGGGTTGAGCCCGGGCACCCCAGCAACTCCGGAGCGGTGATCCGCTCTGTCATCACCGTCCCGGGAAGCCGACCGCGCGATCGCGGTGACCTGTCCCTGGCGCACCTGCGTGCCGAGCTCCTGGAGGGGCTCGGCGTGCCAACCCACCACCCCGTCCACACATTCTGAGGAACACCGTGAAGAAAAAGATTCTGCCTCTGATCGCTATTGCCGCAACGGTAGCCATCGCACTGTCGGCCTGCGCCGGAGAAGGTTCGGGTGTTGTCGCCGAGCCGGAGCCAGCGAGCACCCTCCCCGGGGAATGGAGCGCGGATGTCCTGAACATCGACTTCGCCACCTATAACCCGCTCAGCCTGATCATCAAAGACCAGGGCTGGCTCGAGGATGCCACGGACGGCAAAGTCACCATCAACTGGGTGCAGTCCGCCGGTTCCAATAAGGCCAACGAGGCCCTGCGTGCCGGTGCGATCGACGTCGGATCGACAGCCGGTTCGGCGGCGCTGCTTGCGCGATCCAACGGATCTCCCATCCGGACTATCGACATCTACTCCCAGCCCAATTGGGCGGCGATCCTGGTTCCCGCTGGTTCCACGATTACTTCTGTGGCCGAGCTGGAGGGTAAGTCGATTGCCGCAACAAAGGGCACCGATCCGTACTTTTTCCTGCTGCAGGCCCTCGGTGAAGCCGGCCTGTCACTCAGCGACGTGACCGTGCAGAACCTTCAGCACGCCGACGGCAAGGCTGCGTTAGAGTCCGGCGCCGTGGACGCGTGGGCCGGGCTCGACCCGCTGCTCTCGACGAGTGTCGCGACCGCCGGTTCGAAGGTCATCTACGACAACATCGACTTCAATAGCTATGGCTTTTTGAACGCCACGGAGAGCTTCCTGCAGAAGTCCCCGGACCTCGCCCAGCTCGTGGTCGACGCGTACGAGAAGGCCCGCGAGTACGCCATCGCCAACCCGAAAGAGACCGCAGGCATTCTCGCCTCGGTCGCCGGGATCGACCCCGCCATCGCCACCTCGGTGATCACCGATCGCACCAACCTCGAGGTCGACCCGAAGCCAGGCAAGAAGCAGCACGATGTGCTCGCCTTCATTGGCCCGATCTTCGTCGAATCGGGAGACGTCGCGAGCCAGGACCTCATCGACTCCGCCCTCGACTCGCTCTTCAGCACCGAGTTCGTCAACAATGCAGATCCCACGCTCATTGGCTGAGGACACTCGCACCCGCCCCCTCACTGCGGACTCGATATCCGCGTCGGCTGCGAGCCTGGTGCATGACGTCTCGGCCTACGGATACTCAGCGGCCGGCACCGCGACCGGCCAGCGGCGCCGGGGTGACCGGCACCCGAGACCATGGATGATCACCCTCGGCTTCGCGCTTCCGGTGCTGCTGCTCGGTGGCTGGCAGTTCATCTCTGCGACCGGGCTCGTTCCGGCCTACAGGCTTCCGTCGCCGACGAGCGTTTGGCTTGCGGCCATCGACCTCGCCGAGCGTGGACAACTGGGCCAGTTCGTAGGCATTTCTGTGCAGCGTGTGCTGATCGGTTTTGTTGCCGGTGCCAGCATCGGGCTCGTCCTCGGATCACTCGTGGGCCTGTCCAGGGTCGCCAGCGCGGTTCTCGCACCCACCATCGGCGCGTTCAGGGCCGTGCCGTCGCTCGCCTGGGTTCCCCTGCTCATCCTGTATCTGGGCATCAATGAAGACTCGAAAGTCACCCTCATCGCGATCGGTGCGCTGTTCCCGGTCTACACGACGGTGGCCGGAGCGCTCCGGCACGTGGATCCACAGCTCGTCGAGCTCGGTCGCGCATACGGACTGGGACGGCTCCAGCTGCTGCGGCAGGTGCAGCTTCCCGCCGTCGTTCCGAGCATCGTGTCCGGGCTCAGGCTCGCACTCGCGCAGTCGTGGCTGTTTCTGGTCGCGGCCGAGTTGATCGCGGCATCCATGGGTCTCGGGTTTCTGCTCAGTGATTCTGCCAACAACGGTCGGCTCGACCGCACGTTTCTCGCAATAGTGCTGCTAACGCTGCTCGGCAAGTCGACCGATGCGCTCATTGGGCTTCTGGAGCGGTACCTGCTGAAGCGCTGGGCCTGAGCCTGCTCCTGATGGGGCCGCGCAGTGCGCTTACTGTGGCAGGGCGAGGCGCACGGCGAGCACGAGCATGACGACGGCAATGCTGAGGTCGAGGATGCGCCACGCCGTCGGTGTGGCGAAGAAGCCGCGCAGCAGTCGTGCGCCGAAGCCGAGCGCGGTGAACCACACGAGACTGGCCAGAATGGCCCCGCCCGCGAACCACCAGCGGCCCTCGGGCCCATGAGCGGTCGACAGCGAACCGAGCAGCAGTACCGTGTCGAGGTACACGTGCGGGTTGAGCCAGGTCAGCGCGAGGACCGTCGCCACCGCCGCCGTGCGAGTGATCGCATCGCTCTTGCCGACCACGAGGGCGCTCGGGCGGATAGCCCTGCGCGCGGCGAAAATCGCATAGCCGACCAGGAAGGCAACGCCAGTCCACCTGATGATCTCGAGGACGATGGGTGCCGCGGTGACGAGCGTTCCAATCCCGGCGACGCCGAGCGCGATGAGGATCGCGTCAGACAGGGCGCACACGACGACTATCGGCAGCACATGCTCGCGGCGGATTCCCTGCCGAAGCACGAAGGCGTTCTGCGCGCCGATGGCGATGATGAGCGCGGCGCCCGAGAAGAAGCCGGCAATGGCGGCGGAGAAGATCACCCCTAAAACCTATTACCCGATTGCAAATTAGGCTAACTAATGATTCTTAGTGACCATTAGAATTCTTCAGCATGGAGCTGCCCACCGATCAACTCAAAGCGCTCACGGCTGTCGTCGATGGCGGCAGTTTCGAGGCAGCATCCCGATCGCTGTCAATCACGGCCTCCGCTGTCAGCCAGCGGATCAAAGCACTCGAGAGCGAGGTCGGCCGGGTGCTCGTGGTTCGATCGAAACCCGTCAGGCTCACTCACTCGGGCAGCATCGTCATGCGCATGGCGCGGCAGGTCGAGCTGTTGGGACTCGAGACCGCCGCGGCGCTTCAACCGGGCTCACAGGTGGTGACCACGATTCCGATCGTGGTCAACGCGGACTCCCTGGCGACCTGGTTTCTGGATGCCGTTGCCTCTGTCGATGGCGTCACCTTCGACATCACGCGAGAAGACCAGGCGCATTCCACGGCGCTGTTGCGGGAAGGCACAGTCATGGCGGCCGTCACGTCGGTGAGCGAACCAGTGCAGGGGTGCATCTCGACCCGCGTGGGCGGCATGACCTACCGAGCCACGGCCAGCGCAGACTTTGTGCGGGCCTGGGATTGCGACGGGCCAGCCAGGACTTCACTCGCGGTCGCGCCGATGATCGTCTTCGACCGTAAAGACACTCTGCAGGAGCAATACCTGCACTCCCGCGGTGTTGATCCCCGGTCGCCGCCGCGCCATTACGTGCCGGGGTCTGCCGACTTCCTCCGGGCCGTGGTCCTGGGGTTCGGCTGGGGAATGCTGCCCGACGAGCAGGCGGCCGGCCTCGTGTCATCCGGAGACCTCGTCGTGCTCGGGGGATCACCGATCGAGGTGCCGTTGTACTGGCAACAGTGGTCGTTCGACTCCAGGGCGCTGGCTGATGTTGCCGTGGCCGTCGCCTCGGGTGCGCCCGGTCGGGCCGAAGGAAGCACGCTATAGTGGGCGAAATAGACATCCTTTAAGTTCCGTCCAGAGAGACGGGGAAGGAGGTCAGAATGACTGCACGCCCTGTGCTGCAGCAGGCTGACATCACCCGAGCGTTGACTCGCATCTCCCACGAGATCCTTGAGTCCAATCGGGGATCGGCCGGGCTCGTCATTCTGGGCATTCCCACTCGCGGAGTAACGCTCGCGACCCGACTGTGCGGGATCCTGAACGTCATAGAGCCGGGAACCGTCAGCGTCGGATCGCTCGACGTGACCATGTACCGTGACGATCTCGCGAAGAATCCCACTCGAGCCCCCAAACCGACGACCATCCCCGCCGGTGGCATTGACGGCAAGACCGTCGTGCTCGTCGATGACGTGCTCTATTCGGGTCGCACCATCCGCTCGGCACTCGATGCGCTGAGCGACCTCGGGCGACCTCGCATCGTCAGGCTCGCGGTGCTGGTGGACCGCGGTCACCGTGAGCTTCCGATCAGGGCCGACTTCGTCGGCAAGAACCTGCCCACCTCGACCTCGGAGCGCATCATGGTCCGACTGGCCGAGATCGACGGCGTCGATGAGGTGACGATCGAATGAGGCACCTGCTGTCGACCAAGGACCTGTCCCGCGACGAGGCCGTCGCAATCCTCGACATCGCTGAAGACATGGCGGATGTCGCGAGTCGCGAGGTGAAGAAACTCCCGACCCTGCGTGGTAAGACCGTCGTCAACCTTTTCTTCGAAGACTCCACGCGCACGCGGGTGTCGTTCGAGGTCGCGGCAAAACGACTCAGCGCAGACGTCATCAACTTCAGCGCGAAGGGTTCGAGCGTGTCGAAGGGCGAGAGCCTGAAGGACACAGCCCAGACGCTCGCCGCCATGGGCGCGGATGCCGTGGTCATCCGGCACGGGGCATCCGGGGCTCCCAGGGTGCTGGCAGACAGCGGCTGGATCGACGCCGGCATTGTCAATGCCGGCGATGGCACCCACGAGCATCCGACGCAGGCGCTTCTGGACGCGTTCACGATCCGCAAGCGGCTGCACGGCGCTTCGTCGCGCGGCAAGGCTCTCGACGGAGTCACGGTCGCCATCGTGGGCGACATCGTGCATTCACGGGTGGCGCGATCCAATCTCTGGCTGCTCTCCACTCTCGGCGCGAGCGTGAAGCTCGTCGCCCCCGCGACCCTGCTGCCCGTCAGCACGGAGGGGTGGCCCGCAACCGTCACCTTTGATCTCGATGAAGCGGTCGATGCCGGTCCCGATGTCGTGATGATGCTGCGCATCCAAGCCGAACGCATGACTGCCGCGTTTTTCCCGAACGCGCGGGAGTACAGCCGCCAGTGGGGGCTTGACGACGAACGGGTCGCCCGTCTTCCTGCGGCTAGCATGGTGATGCACCCAGGGCCCATGAATCGCGGGCTTGAGATCTCCTCCGGCGCCGCTGACTCGGCCCAATCGACCGTGCTCGAGCAGGTCGCCAACGGGGTATCGATAAGGATGGCCGTGCTGTATCACCTGCTTTCTGGAACCGCGCCGTCACAGGCGCACGAGGCCCGCGCATGAGCATCAGGATTATCGGAGCACAGTTGCCCGATGGAACCTCTGCAGACCTGTTCGTCGAGAACGGTCGCTTCGTCGCTGAGTCGCCCACTGGCGCGCAATCGATCGACGCAGCAGGACTCCTCGCGCTCCCTGGGCTCGTCGATCTGCACACCCACCTCAGAGAGCCAGGGTTCGAACAGAGCGAAACCGTGCTCACCGGTTCCCGCGCCGCGGCTATCGGTGGCTTCACGGCGGTTTTCGCGATGGCCAACACGCTGCCGGTGCAGGACACTGCGAGCGTCGTCGAGCAGGTGCGGTCCCTGGGTGAGCGGCACGGCTACGTCACGGTGCGTCCGATCGGCGCCGTGACTGCCGGCCTTGCGGGGGAGCAGCTCTCCGAGATCGGCGCGATGGCGCAGTCGCGCGCACAGGTTCGCGTGTTCTCAGATGACGGACACTGCGTGCATGACGCGTTGCTCATGCGCCGCGCCCTCGAGTACGTCACCACCTTTGGAGGAGTCGTCGCCCAGCACGCACAGGATCCGCGACTGACGCTCGGCGCCCAGATGAACGAGGGCGCCCTCTCCAACGAGCTCGGCCTGGCCGGCTGGCCCGCCGTGGCCGAGGAGTCGATCATCGCCCGCGATGTGCTTCTCGCGCAGCACGTCGGTGCGCGACTGCACGTCTGCCACGTCTCGACTGCGGGTTCAGTCGACGTCATCCGCTGGGCCAAAGCCAGGGGGGTGGATGTCACGGCCGAGGTCACACCGCACCACCTGCTGCTCACCGAAAAACTGGCGCGCAGCTACGATTCACGATTCAAGGTGAACCCACCGTTGAGGCGAGATGAAGACGTGCTGGCCCTCAGGGAGGCCCTCGCCGATGGCACCATCGACATCGTCGCCACCGATCACGCCCCGCATCCGGTGGAGGCGAAGGAGTGCGCCTGGGATGAGGCGGCCAACGGCATGGTCGGGCTGGAGTCCGCGCTGAGCGTCGTGCACGCCTCTGTGGTGCAGGGCGGACTGCTCGACTGGTCCGATATCGCGAGGGTTCTGTCGTCGAAGCCCGCCGAAATCGGTCGGCTCGCCGGTTACGACGCGGCATTCTCAGCCGGGAGTCCGGCGAACCTCACGCTGTACGACCCCGCAGCCTCCCGCACCTTTGCCAGAAGCGACCTGCGCGGCAAGGGCGTGAACTCCCCGTACCTCGGTCGCGAGCTTCCTGGTCGAGTGATCACGACCATCCACGACGGCTACCTGACGGTGAGTGACGGCGAGCTCGTCGATGCTGACACCGTATCCAGGAGCGGTGGCGCTCGTGGATAGGACGATCCTGCAGGCCACCGTCGTGATGTTCCTCGCGCTGCTGCTGCTGCTTATGGTGCTCGGCTGGATGGCCCGCCGACGCCGCCAGCGCGACATCGTGCCACTTCAGCAGGCTCCCGCAGACCTCGGAACCGTCCTCACGACTCTCGACGGAAAGTACGTCGCGACGACCGCGAGCGGCGATCCACTCGATCGCATCGCCGTGCACGGGCTCGGGTTCCGCAGCAACGTCACCGCGGTGGTGGCCGAGACCGGCATCCTGCTGCAATTGCCGGGTAAAGACCTGTTCATCCCGCTCGGCGATCTCCGCGACGTCCGCAGGGCCACCTGGACCATCGACCGTGTCGTCGAAAAGGATGGCCTGCACCTCATCGAGTGGATGCTCGGTGACCGGGTGGTCGACAGTTACCTCCGGATGGCGGAGCCCACAGAATTCGAGCGGGCCGCACGGTCATTGCTCGCCGACAGAAAATCCCGTTGACGTGAAAGTAGGCCGCGTGAGTTTCGAACCAGCAGTCCTGGTACTCGAGGACGGTACTCGTTATCCGGGTCGTGCCTACGGCGCGACGGGTCGCACCCTCGGGGAGGTGGTCTTCGCCACAGGCATGACCGGCTACGAGGAGACACTGACCGATCCGAGCTATGCGGGACAGATCGTCGTCATGACTGCGCCGCACATCGGCAACACGGGCGTCAACGGGGAAGACAGGGAGTCGTCGCGCATCTGGGTATCCGGCTACGTGGTGCGCGACCCCAGTCGTGTCGTCTCCAACTACCGGGCGACGGGGTCGCTGGACGACCAGCTGGTCACCGAAGCCGTGGTCGGAATCAGCGGGATCGACACCAGGGCGGTCACGAGGCGGCTTCGCGACGCGGGTTCGATGCGCGGCGGAATTTTCTCGGGGGTTGATGCGGGTCTCGACCCTGAGTCCCAGCTCGCCATCGTGCGCGAGGCCGGGCTGATGTCGGGCCAGAACCTCTCGGCCCAGGTGTCGACGAAGGTCGCCTACGTTGTGGCATCGACGGCCGGCAGCATCGGTCGCCTCGCCGTACTGGACCTCGGGGTGAAGACCTCGACCGTCAACCACCTCGTCGCGCGAGGCTTCGAAGTGCACGTGCTGCCGCAGTCAATCTCGATCGATGAGTTGCTCGCGATCGACCCTGTGGCGGTGTTCTACTCGAACGGGCCCGGCGACCCCGCGGCATCCCAGGGACATGTCGCATTGCTCCAGGATGTGCTAAGGCGCGGCCTGCCCTTCTTCGGAATCTGCTTTGGTAACCAGTTGCTCGGTCGCGCACTGGGTTTCGGCACCTATAAGCTCCCGTTCGGACACCGGGGAATCAACCAACCGGTTATCGATGTCGCCACCGGCCGCACGGAAATCACCAGTCATAATCATGGCTTCGCCGTGGATGCCCCGATCGGCGTGATCTCGGACAGCCCGGCCGGCTTCGGTCGCGTCGAAGTCAGTCACGTGAACCTCAACGACAACGTCGTCGAGGGCCTCAACGCCCTCGACATCCCGGCCTTCTCCGTGCAGTACCACCCGGAGGCAGCAGCCGGACCGCACGATGCCAACTACCTCTTCGATCGCTTCCGGGACATGGTCCTGAAGAGCAAGGACGGCGAGTAATGCCCAAGCGTTCAGACATCAATTCGGTCCTGGTGATCGGCTCGGGCCCGATCGTCATCGGCCAGGCCGCGGAGTTCGATTACTCGGGTACGCAGGCCTGCCGGGTGCTCCGCGAGGAGGGCGTGCGGGTCATCTTAGTCAATTCAAACCCCGCCACGATCATGACCGATCCCGATTTCGCGGACGCAACCTACATCGAACCGATCACCTGGGAAGTGATCGAAACCATCATCGCCCGGGAGAAGCCCGACGCCATCCTGCCGACCCTGGGCGGCCAGACTGCGCTCAACGCCGCGATCGAACTGCACAAGCACGGCATTCTCGAGAAATACAACGTTGAACTGATCGGCGCCAACTTCGAGGCGATCAATAAGGGCGAGGACCGCCAGATCTTCAAGCAGCTGGTGCTGGATTGCGGCGCCGAGGTCGCGAAGAGTTACATCGCCCACACCGTGGATGAGGCCGTCGGATTTGCGGACGACCTCGGATACCCGCTGGTGATCCGACCTAGTTTCACCATGGGCGGTCTCGGGTCCGGATTCGCCTACGACCGCGGCGAACTCGTGCGCATGGTCACCGACGGCCTGCATCAAAGCCCGACCACCGAGGTGCTTCTCGAAGAATCGATTCTCGGGTGGAAGGAATACGAGCTCGAACTCATGCGCGACACCGCCGACAACACCGTGGTGGTGTGCTCTATCGAGAACGTTGACCCGGTCGGAGTGCACACCGGAGACTCCATCACGGTCGCTCCCGCCCTGACGCTGACCGACCGTGAGTACCAGAACCTGCGCGACATCGGAATCGATATCATCCGCGCCGTCGGCGTCGATACCGGTGGATGCAACATCCAATTCGCCATCGATCCTGCCAGTGGCCGTGTCATCGTGATCGAGATGAACCCTCGTGTGTCGCGGTCGAGCGCCCTGGCATCCAAGGCAACGGGATTCCCCATCGCGAAGATCGCCGCGAAACTCGCGATCGGCTACCGACTCGACGAGATCCCCAACGACATCACAAAGGTCACGCCGGCCTCCTTCGAACCCACTCTCGACTACGTCGTGGTGAAAGTGCCCAGGTTCGCGTTCGAAAAGTTCCCGGCCGCCGACGTGCGACTCACCACCACTATGAAGTCGGTGGGGGAGGCAATGGCCATCGGCCGCAACTACTCCACCGCCCTGCAGAAGGCGCTGCGTTCACTAGAAAAGCGAGGCAGCAGTTTTCACTGGGAGGGCGAACCCGGCGACCGGGCCGAACTTCTCGTGACCGCCGCGGTCCCGACCGATGGGCGCATTGTCACCGTCCAACAGGCCATGCGTGCGGGGGCGACCACAGCGGAGGTATTCGAGGCCACCGGGATCGATCCGTGGTTCGTCGACCAGATCGCTCTCATCAACGAGGTGGCGAGTGATGTGGCCTCCGCCGGCACTCTCGATGAGAGCGTGCTGCGGCTCGCCAAGGATCACGGCTTCAGCGACCTGCAGATTGCCCAGCTTCGCGGAACCGAGGAATCGGCGGTGCGTGCCCTGCGCTGGCAGCTCGGCGTTCGTCCGGTGTTCAAAACCGTTGATACCTGCGCCGGAGAGTTTCCTGCCCTCACCCCGTACCACTACTCAAGCTACGATCTTGAGACCGAGGTGACGCCGAGTGATCGGCGCAAAGTCATCATCCTGGGCTCGGGCCCGAACCGCATCGGCCAGGGTATTGAGTTCGACTACTCGTGCGTGCACGCCTCGTTCGCGCTGTCTGATGCGGGTTTCGAGACCATCATGATCAATTGCAATCCCGAAACGGTGTCAACCGATTACGACACCAGTGATCGGCTGTACTTCGAGCCGTTGACTCTCGAAGATGTGCTCGAAATCATCCATGCGGAGTCGGCCTCGGGAGACATCGTCGGCGTGATAGTACAGCTCGGCGGCCAGACCGCCCTGGGCCTCGCCCAGGGCCTGAAAGACGCGGGGGTGCCCATCCTCGGCACCACCCCCGAGGCGATCGATCTCGCCGAAGAGCGCGGGCAGTTTTCGAGAATTCTGGATGACGCCGGTCTCATCGCCCCCAAGAACGGCACGGCCACCAACCGCTCCGAAGCCATCACCATCGCCGAGGACATCGGCTACCCCGTGCTGGTGCGTCCGTCACATGTACTCGGCGGCCGCGGCATGGAGATCGTCTACGACACGGAATCGATGGCCGACTACTTCGAACGAGTCGCGAACCAGGCCATCATCGCGCCGGGCTCGCCGCTCCTCGTCGACAGGTTTCTCGATGACGCCATCGAGATCGATATCGATGCCCTGTATGACGGCACCGAGTTGTACATCGGCGGAATCATGGAGCACATCGAGGAGGCGGGCATCCACTCCGGCGACTCCGCGTGCACTCTGCCTCCGGTAACACTCGGCCGCGACGTGATTAACCGTGTCCGCGAGGCGACACGGGGGATCGCAGCCGGCATCGGGGTTCGCGGGCTCATCAACGTGCAGTTCGCCATCGGCCAGGGAATCCTCTACGTTCTGGAGGCAAACCCCCGGGCATCCCGCACCGTGCCGTTCGTGTCCAAGGCCCTCGGAATCCCGCTCGCCAAAGCGGCGGCCCTGATCATGGTCGGCCGCGACATCCGGTCACTGGTGGCCGACGGCATGCTGCCGGTTCAGGACGGATCGATCGTGCCGATGGATGCCCCCGTGTCAGTCAAGGAGGCGGTGCTGCCCTTCAAGCGCTTCCGCACCATCGAAGGCCACGTGGTTGACTCGGTGCTCGGCCCGGAGATGCGCTCCACCGGAGAGGTCATGGGGATCGATTCAAACTTCCCCAGGGCGTTTGCCAAGAGCCAGGAGGCGGCCTATGGCGGGCTGCCCGCGAGCGGGGCCGTATTCGTCTCCGTGGCCGACCGGGATAAGCGCGCGATTGTCTTGCCCGTGCTCAGGCTCAGCCAGCTCGGCTTTAGCATTCTTGCCACCGAGGGAACGGCCGAGGTGCTCGCCCGCAACGGCATCGAGGCCCGAGTGGTGCGCAAATATTTCATGGGCCAGGAGGTCGTCGACGGGGAGCCCTCCATAGTCGAACTCATCAACCAGGGCATGGTCGATGTGGTCATCAATACGCCGAGCGGCCGGAGCGCGCGGGCGGATGGCTATGAGATTCGCACGGCGACGGTCGCGGCGGATAAGCCTCTCTTCACCACCATCGCCCAGTTGGGCGCCGCCGTCGCGTCATTCGAAGCGATTCGCGACGGGTTTGAGGTTCGTTCCCTTCAGGACTACGCGACCGACCGGGCACTGCGCTTGACTCAGTCTCAGAATCAGACGCCGCGCCCCGCACGATCGAACGCGGCATATGCCTAGTTTCGGACAAAGACTCGAGGGCGTCTTCGCCGCACGCGGGCAACTCTGCCTCGGAATCGACCCACACGAGTTCCTGCTCGAGTCGTGGGGGCTTCCCGACACGGCCGCCGGTCTTCGCGAGTTTGGGCTTCGGTGCGTGGATGCCGCGACCGGAGCTGTGGGCATTATCAAGCCGCAGGTTGCCTTCTTCGAACGTCACGGTTCAGCCGGGTACGCGGCGCTCGAGGATGTACTCGCCGCCGCTCGCGCTGCGGAGCTCCTCATCATCGCCGACGCCAAACGCGGCGACGTGGGTTCCACCGTTGCGGCCTACGGTGCGGCGTGGCTCACGCCAGGGTCGCCTCTGGAAGTTGACGCCATGACGGTCTCCGCCTATCAGGGTGTGGGCTCGCTTTCGGGGGCCCTCGAGCTTGCGAAAGCGGGTGATAAGGGAATGTTTGTGCTGGCGGCCACCTCGAATCCGGAATCGGTGGCGCCCCAGAATGCCGTACTCGATCGAGGAGGAAGTGTCGGGAGGACGGTGGCGGCGAGTATTGTCGCAGAGGTGCACCTGCTCAACTCGACCGCGGCCGGCCTCGGTTCGACGGGGGTAGTAATAGGTGCGACAGTCGCGTTCCACGACTACGGAATTCGTGTCGGCGAACTTGAGTCGACTCCGATTCTCGGGCCGGGTTTCGGTGAACAGGGTGCTCAGGTGACCAACCTTTCGGTGCTGTACGGAGCCGTGTGCCGTAACGTCGTCGTCAACGTCAGCCGCAGCGTGCTAAGGGCAGGCCCGGATGGCCTCAGGAGCGAACTCACCCGCCAGGCAGGGCTGCTTATCGGGGTGGCAGGATCATGACCCCGCGACCGGCGCCACCGGAGGTCGACAGGGCAGCCGCCGGTCGAGCGGCGATCGCGGCACGACGTGCCAGGGCGGCCGTCAAGCACTCCATCGCGTCGAGGGAGAAAACCGCTCTCGCTGCGGCACAGGTCGGATGGGCCGAACCGGCCAGCGCCGAGGCAGGCCTGCGGGTGACCGAGTTGCTGACAAGTGTGCCGACCCTCGGACCGACGCGAGTAAGCAGGGTCATGGCCGAGCTAGGCATCTCTGATAAGAAGCGTGTTGGAGGACTCGGCCACCGCCAGCGAATCCGGCTACGGGATTATCTCCTGCGCAGGCAAGGGGCAGAACCGAGCCGTCTCCTCGTGCTGGCGGGCCCCACCGCGGTGGGAAAGGGAACGGTATCGACATACATTCGTGAGAATCATCCTGACGTCATGCTGAGCGTCTCAGCGACCACTCGCGCTCCTCGCCCCGGCGAAATCGACGGGGTGCATTACTACTTCGTCAGCGACGAGGAATTCGACCGTCAGATCGCCGATGGTGAGCTGCTCGAGTGGGCCGTGGTACACAATTCCTACCGCTATGGCACGCCTCGGCCGCCCATCGACGAGGCACTCGCAGCTGGGAAGCGGGTCATGCTCGAGATTGATATTCAGGGCGCGAGGCTGGTTCGGGCTGCCATGCCCGAGGCGCTGCTCGTATTCCTTCTCCCGCCGACTTGGGACGAATTGGTGCGCAGGCTCGTCGGCCGTGGCACCGAGCAGCCCGAAGAACAACAGCGCAGACTCACCACGGCTGGTGTCGAACTCGCCGCACAGGATGAGTTCGACGCGAAAGTCGTGAACACCGAAGTCGGTCAGGCGGCCCGAGAGGTCGTAGAATTAATGGGCGCGCCCGCCGGCGCCTCAGCTTCCCGCTGATATTCGCGGTAGCCGTCCCACCACCGACACAGATTCATCACCGTCACGAAGCCATATATGCTCGAGGCTGCGTGTTTACAATAGGCAAGGAGCCTCCATGGTTGACAAGCACTCCGGAATCATCGATCCGCCCATCGACGAACTTCTGTCGAAAGTCGACTCAAAATACCAACTGGTCATTTTTGCGTCGAAGCGCGCTCGCCAGATCAACGACTACTACGCCGACCTTAACGAAGGAAGTCTCTTCGACAACGTCGGGCCACTCGTCGATTCGACGATCGAAGACAAGCCGCTGTCGGTTGCGCTGCACGAGATCAACGAAAATAAGCTCGAACTCAAGCGACTGAGCTCAGAGTAACCATCTTCGGCTCGCTCACCCCGAACTCGGAGATTCCTCGATGCGCGCGCGGCTGAATGTCGTTGTGGGCATCACCGGCGGTATCGCCGCATATAAGGCGGTGTCGGTCGTCAGGGCGTTCGTTCTCGCGGGTCACGACGTTCATGTCGTGGCCACCGAGAATGCCCTGCGGTTCGTGGGTCGTCCGACTCTCGAAGCCATCAGCAGAAATCTGGTTCACTCGGACCTGTATGACGGGGTCTCCGAGGTTCGACACGTCGCCATCGGTCAGGCTGCTGACCTGATCGTCGTCGCCCCGGCAACGGCGAACAGCATCGCGAAGCTCGCCGGTGGTTTTGCCGATGACCTGCTCGGCAACACCATTCTCGCCAGCCTTGCCCCGGTGGTCATCGCCCCGGCAATGCACGCCGAGATGTGGCAGAACCCGGCAACAGTCGCCAACATTGCGACACTCCGCGGCCGCGGAATCGTGATCGTGGGGCCGAGCGTCGGCCAGCTCACCGGCGCGGATTCGGGCCCGGGCCGCATGTCGGAACCCGAGCAGATCGTCGCGGCCGCTTTCGCGTCGCTGACGCCTCAGGACCTCGCCGGACTCCGGATCCTCATCACCGCGGGGGGCACTCGTGAGCCGCTCGATCCCGTGCGGTTCATTGGCAACCGCTCGAGTGGTCGACAGGGCGTAGCGCTGGCCCAGGCTGCCGGGGCGCGGGGAGCCGAGGTGACATTGATCGCTGCGAACCTCGAGGTCGATCCACCGGCATCCATCACCGTGACACACGTCAGAACGAGCCTGGAGCTTGCCTCCGCAGTCGGGAGGGAAGCCCCGTCGGCTGACGTGGTCATTATGGCGGCCGCCGTTGCCGACTATCGACCGGACACTGTTGCGCAGTCGAAGATTAAGAAAGAGACCCAGGGCGACGTCCTCGACCTTCGGTTGATCAGGAATCCCGACATTCTCGCCGAGCTCAGTAAGCACAAAAGCGACGGCCAGGTCATCATTGGGTTTGCGGCCGAGACAGAACCGGATGAGACGAAACTGCTCGAACTCGGTCGAGTCAAGATCGCCCGCAAAGGCGCTGATTATCTTGTCGTCAACAGGGTTGGCTGGAGCGAAGGTTTCTCCACATTCGACAATTCGGTGTCGATCATCAACGCGAGTGGCACACTCGTGGCGAAGGCAACGGGCACAAAGGTGTCGGTAGCCAACCGTATTCTTGACCTGCTGTCCGAACGCTAAACACCTCCAGGAGTCCACGGTATGAGTTCACCACTGCGCCTGTTCACGTCCGAATCGGTGACCGAGGGGCACCCGGACAAAATCTGTGACCAGATCAGTGACAGCATCCTCGACGCGCTGCTCGCTGTCGATAAGAATGCCCGGGTTGCCGTCGAAACACTCGTGACCACGGGGCTCGTGCACGTTGCGGGCGAGGTGACCACGTCAGGGTACGTCGACATCCCGGCGATCGTGCGCAAGCGCATCTCCGAGATCGGCTATAACTCGTCGGACGTGTGGTTTGACGGTCGCTCCTGCGGTGTTTCGGTCTCCATCGGTGGCCAGTCTCCGGACATCGCCCAGGGCGTCGACCATGCCATCGAGAGTCGTGAGCAGTCCAGCGCCGACGATGGGGACGTGCAGGGTGCAGGCGATCAGGGTTTGATGTTCGGCTATGCCACCAACGAGACCCCCGAACTCATGCCGATTCCGATCTGGCTCGCTCACCGGATGGCCGAGAAGCTCGCAGCAGTGCGACACGAGGGCACTGTTGACTACCTGAGGCCCGACGGCAAGACGCAGATCACTGTCGGATATGACGGCGTGGTTCCCCGCACCGTCGACACCGTCGTGCTGTCGACACAGCATTCTCCCGACGTAACGACCGAGCGCCTGCGGCGTGAGATCGAGGAACTCGTGGTGCGCCCCGTCCTCGCCATGTCACACCTCGACTCGTCACACCTGCGCGTGCTAATCAATCCGACAGGCCGATTCGAGATCGGCGGGCCACAGGGTGACGCCGGGCTCACCGGGCGAAAAATCATCGTCGACACCTACGGGGGCGCCGCGCGACACGGAGGTGGAGCCTTCAGCGGTAAAGACCCCTCAAAGGTCGACCGCTCCGCCGCCTACGCGATGCGCTGGGTTGCGAAAAACGCCGTCGCGGCCGGGCTCGCCGACCGTCTCGAGGTGCAAGTGGCCTACGCCATCGGTAAAGCTTCGCCTGTCGGCCTGTATGTCGAGAGCTTTGGTACCGCGCATGTCGACGAAGACAGAATCATCGAGGCAATCCAAAGCGTCTTCGACCTGCGCCCCGGAGCGATCATTAGCGACCTCGACCTGCTTCGACCCATCTATGCCGCCACCGCGACCTATGGCCACTTCGGTCGTGAGCTTCCCGAATTCACCTGGGAGCGCACCGACCGGGTGGCCGCGTTACGCTCAGCCAGCGGAATCTAATGGTCGAGGCATCCATCGTCAGGGTGCCCGCAGATGCCATGGTGTCATTTGTCGCCAAAGTTCTCATCGACTCGCCCCTGCCACAGCTGGACAGGCTCTTCGACTATGGAATTCCTGAGAAACTCCGCGAGTCGGCGGTGCCAGGAGTGCGCGTGCGCGTGCCGTTGCGCTCGGCCGGGCGAGTCGCCGATGGAATCATCGTCGACATCTCCCCGAGGGGCGACTACGCGGGAATCCTGAGTGAACTGGAATCTGTGGTGTCGCCGATTCGCGTGCTCACCCCGGAGGTGTGGGCGCTGGCACGAAAGGCCGCCGATCGCGCCGCGGGGTCAGCGTCGGACATCATCAGACTTGCTGTTCCGAAGCGTCAGGTTCGCGTAGAAACCACATTTCTTGCCGAAGACCGAATCCCCCCGGCGACACCAGGCGCCGTCGGCGCCATCGAGTCCTACGGCGCTGGTGTTCTCGAGGCATCCATCGCCGCAAACGAACGTCTCGCTGTCGATGCAGTGCCACTGGTGCGCGAAGTTCATAGTGCCGGGCGCCCCGCCGTGTGGGTGGGCGGATGGGCCGTTACAATGGCGGCGGCGGCCGCAGCCACTCTCTCTGCGGGGCGCAGCGCAATCCTGGTTGTGCCGGACTACCGCGACCAGGAACAACTTCAAGCGGCCCTTGAGGCCGTGTTGCCGCCATCATCGATCGTGCGACTCGACGCACGGCAGTCGAACCCCGAGCGTTATCGCGCGTTCCTGCGGTGCCTCCGCGACGAGCCACTCGTGATCATCGGCAACCGCTCGGTCATCTATGCACCGGCACGCTTGCTTGGGCTGATCGCCCTGTGGGATGACGGGGATTCGCTCCACAACGAGCCATTGAGTCCCTACGTGCATGCCCGCGATGCGGCGCTGCTACGGCAGGAACAGCAGTCATGTGCGCTGATGTTCCTGGGCCACACGCGAAGTACCGAAATCGAACGGCTGGTCGAGATCGGCTGGGTCAGATCGGTGTCACCAACACCATTGCAGCTGCCGAAGGTGATTCCAACTACCCAGCAAACAGCGGGGGACCGACTGGCCGCGCAGGCACGTATTCCCTCGTCGGCATGGAAAATCGCTCGAACGGGTCTCGAGACGGGCCCCGTGCTTGTGCAGGTCGCACGGCCTGGATACGCCCCTCGACTCGCCTGCGCCGATTGTCAGCAGACGGCACGCTGTGAGCGCTGTGAGGGCCCCCTTGTGCAGAAGTCCGCGCGCTCCGTCCCGGCATGCGCCTGGTGCGGTGCCCTGGCCGCGGCCTGGAAATGCCCGCACTGCGAGGGCGAGAAATTGCGGTTTATGGGCACCGGCTCGACTCGCACCGCCGAAGATCTCGGACGGGCGTTCCCCGGCGTACGAGTGATCGTCGCGGACGGTGATCACCAGGTGCAGGCAGTGGGCCGCGAGCCAGCTCTCATCATTGCTACCCGTGGAGCAGAACCCATCGCTGCGGGGGGATACCGGGCCGTTCTCCTTCTCGACGGCGAGCAGATGGTGGCACGCGAGAGCCTGCGAGTGGGGGAAGACTGCCTGCGGTGGTGGTCGAATGCGGTGGCACTGGCGGCAGGGGGCGCGTCCACTGTGCTCGTCGGGGTTGGGGGTGCACTGGCATCCACTCTGGTCACCTGGCGACAGGTCGATTATGCGCGCGCCGAGCTGGCTGATCGTCGCAGTCTTCGATTTCCCCCCGCCATCAGGGTTGCTACGATCACCGGGACCATCGACGCCGTTGCGGCAGCCGTGGCCGGCTCGGGGGTCGAGGGCACTGATGTACTGGGCCCGGTCACGGTCGGCACCGTCGGCTCGGAGCCCGCGATGGTTCGTACGATTCTGCGATTCGATTACGCCAGGGGAGTTAATGTCGCGGCATCCCTACGCTCGGAACTGGTGCGTTCGGCGACCTCACGTCGCAAGCGCCCGGGGGGTACGCACGGGTTCGCATCCGCCGCACCGAGCCTCCGCATCCGGCTGGACGACGTCGAACCATTCGGCGAGTCCTGACCGGGGTCCCGCCCAGAGGGCACGTTCGAGCATCGCTGTGACGGCCACCGCCACCAATACGCGAGAGACTTAGCGCAATGTCTTTATCACCACCACTCTCTCCTGCTGCCCCGACGACTCGAGCGCTGCGACTCGTGTTCGCTGGCAGCCCGTCTGCAGCCGTCCCGAGCCTGCGGCTTCTCCGCCGGTCGCAGCATGAGGTCGTGTCGGTTATCACTCGCGCAGACTCGCCGCAGGGGCGGCGTGGGGTGCTCACCGCGACGCCCGTCGCTGCCGAGGCAACGAACGCGGGCATTCCCGTGATCAAGGCGAACAGGCTAGCGGGGGAGGCGACAGAGCTGGTTCAGGGCCTGGACGCGGATCTCGGCGTGATCGTGGCGTATGGCGCTCTGGTGCGACAGCCGCTGCTGTCCGCTCCGCGACTCGGCTGGATCAACCTTCACTTCTCGCTACTGCCGCGCTGGCGCGGAGCCGCTCCGGTGCAACGCGCCATCATGGCGGGCGACGACGTGACCGGCGCCACGGTATTCCAGCTCGTCCCCGAGCTTGATGCCGGCGATATTTACGGCAGGATGACCGAAACAATCGGAGCGCACCAGACCACAGGCCATCTCCTCAACTCGCTCGCCGGTTCCGGAGCAGAGCTACTGCTGCGGGTAGTGGATGCGCTTGCCGACGGCTCAGCTCGAGCCGAACCGCAGGTGGGGGAGATGACACTCGCGCCGAAGCTGACGATCGCCGACGGTGACATCGACTGGCGTGAGCCCGCCACCGCTGTGCACGCGATGATCAGGGGAGTGACCCCGGAGCCGGGCGCGTTCACCTCCATCGACGGAGCCCGACTCAAGATTCTTGAGACCGCCGTGGCCCGCGATCGGGCGCAGCTGCAGCCGGGGGAGGTGCAGTTCGTCGACAGGGAAGTCCTGATCGGTACCTCGACTGAGCCGCTGAGCGTTATCACCGTGCACCCCGCGGGGCGAAAAGCTATGGATGCGGCGTCCTGGTGGCGCGGTCGTCCCGGCGCTGACCTCACGACACTCGCGACCATGACCCCGGAGAGAACGAAGTGAGCCCGCCCCAACCGGCCCGCCGTATTGCGCTCGACGTGATCATGGCGGTACGTGATTCGGATGCGTACGCCAACCTGCTGCTGCCTGTGCGCCTCGGACGCGCAAAGTTATCAGAGGCCGATGCGGCGCTGGCGACAGAGCTTACCTACGGCACTCTGCGGATGCAGGGGTATTACGACCGGGTGATCGCGATGGCAGCGAAGCGGAGCACCGATAAGATCGACCCTGCCATCCTCGACGTGCTCAGGCTCGCCTGCCATCAGCTGCTGTCCCTGCGGGTGGCGCAACACGCCGCCGTCGATGAGTCGGTCGAGCTGGCGAAGACCGTTGGCTCGAACTCCGCCGTGGGGTTTGTCAACGGGGTGCTGCGCACCATCACCCGAAGTGACGCAGAGACCTGGCGCAAGCGGGTGCTGGCCGAGGCGGAGTCAGGTGAGGAGGCCCTCGCGTTTGAGTTCTCGCATCCACTCTGGGTCACCCGCGCAATCCGGCAGGTGTTGGTGGCCGAGGGGCGTGAAGCTGAGCTCGAAAGTGCCCTTGCCGCCGACAACGTTGCACCGCGAGTCTCGATCGCGGCGCTCCCCGGTGAATCAGATCCTGCCGAACTTGATGCCTGGCCTGCCCCGTTTTCGCCGGTCGGGGCGATCCTCGACCATGGCGACCCCCTGAACCTTCCCGCCGTTCGCGAGGGGCGGGCCCGCGTACAGGATGAGGGCTCACAGCTCGCCGCGCTCACGCTCAGCAGGGCGCGCCCGATTCGCCCCGGAGAGCAGTGGCTCGACCTCTGCGCGGGTCCGGGAGGCAAAGCCGCGCTGCTTGCGGCTGAGGCGGCCTCCGGCGGTGCCATCCTCACGGCCAACGAGCTCGTTCCCGCACGAGCCGAACTCGTGCGCAAGGCCCTCGCGGTGTTCGCTTCTCCCCCCGAGGTTTGGGAGCTCGACGGCACCAGCATCGGCGATCTATATCCAGGGGCGTTTGACCGAATACTTCTGGATGCTCCCTGCACAGGCCTGGGCGCTCTGCGACGTCGCCCCGAAGCTCGCTGGCGTAAGCAGCCCAGCGACGTCGCCGGTCTTGGCAACCTCCAGTCCAGACTGCTGACCTCGGCGATCGTCGCCTTAAAACCCGGCGGAATACTTGCCTACGTCACGTGCTCGCCGCACGCCGCCGAGACGAAAGCGATCGTCACCTCGGTACTCAGGAAAGCCGCTCACGTGGAGCGAATGGACACTCCGGCCGTGTTGCAGGGCATCGCGAAGGAGCCCCTGGATTTGCCGGATGCCACGCATGTGCAGTTGTGGCCGCATCGTCACGGCACCGACGGCATGTTCATCCAGTTGCTGTCCAGGGCCTAGGTAGGCTCGCAGGATGGTTCGAATCAACCCCAGCATTCTCGCCGCCGATTTCGCCAATCTCGAGCGGGATGTTGCAAGCATCAGCAACGCAGACCTCATCCACGTCGACGTGATGGACAACCATTTCGTGCCCAACCTCACCTTCGGCCTACAGATGGTCGGCAGGCTGCAGGAAGTGTCGACCCGCCCGCTTGACGTGCATTTGATGATCGAGGATCCCGACCGCTGGGCGCCGGAATACGCGGAGACGGGCGCGTATTCGGTCACCTTCCACGCCGAGGCTGCACGGGATGCTGTCGCTCTCGCCAGACGACTGCGCCAGAGTGGTGCGCGTGCGGGGATCGCCCTCAAGCCCGGCACGGCGGTGGAGCCCTACCTCGAGCTGCTGCCGGAGTTCGACCAGGTGCTCGTCATGACCGTGGAGCCAGGATTTGGCGGGCAGAGCTTCAGGGAATCGACGATGCCGAAGCTCGCGCTGCTGCGCTCCGCTGTAATGAAGTCGGGTCTCGATATCTGGCTTGAGGTGGACGGCGGCATTGACGAGGAGACGATTTCGGTCGCGGCGGAGGCCGGTGCCGATACCTTCGTAGCGGGCTCGGCGGTCTTTCGCTCCGATGACCCGGCCGGGCGGATCGATCTGCTGAGATCACTCGCGGAGCAGCACTCGCACTGACGACGTGGGCGCCGTGGCATCGAGGTATCGGCCGTCCGGTCCTGATCTGATTGACTAGGGCCATGACAGATTCACCAAGAACCAAGCCCGAGGTCGAGTTCTATGAGGGCCCCGAGCCCGCCGATCTCGTGATCATCGATATCGAAGAGGGAACCGGGGCCGAGGCCCAGGCCGGATCAACGGTCGACGTTCATTACCTCGGCGTTGACTTTGTCAGCGGCGAAGAATTCGACTCGAGCTGGAGCCGCGGCCAGTCGATCAACTTCCCTCTCGCCTCACTCATTAAGGGCTGGCAGGAGGGAATTCCCGGCATGAAGGTCGGCGGTCGCCGCCAGCTTATTGCACCGCCGCACCTGGCGTACGGTCCCGCCGGCGGCGGACACCGCCTCTCCGGGCGCACCCTCACCTTCGTGATCGACCTGCTCGGCGTCAAGTAAGCACTACGCCGGTCACGATCACCAGGGCAGCGGCAGCGCCTCGACAGCACTGGCCGTGGTCGCGCCGCCCGGCGGAATCACGAGAACACCGTCTGCGGCGGCGAGCCCTCGCATCATCGCGGAACCCCTCCATGCGGTGGGGCTCGCCCTGCCGGAGACCGTTGTATACGGCAGCAGCTGAGTCGCTGACGGTATGCCGGGCACATCACCGGCGAGGTCGACCAGATACGTCGGCGTGACGTCGCGGCCTCCGAGCGCGGCGACCAACGGGGCTCCCACGGTTAACAGTCCCAGGACGGCAGCCAGCGGGTTGCCGGGAAGGCACACGACGAACTGGCCTCCGGGCAGCTGAGCGAGCATCGTGGGGGCGCCCGGTCGCAGGGCTATTGCACTGATAATCATCGTCGCGTCGAGGACCTCGAGGGCGGCCCGGAGTTGGTCGGAACCCGAACGACCGGTGCCGCCGGTGGTGATCACAATTCGTGCGTGAGCTGCGGATGTCGTGATCGCCTGGACCGTCGCATCCAATTCGTCAGGGACTCGGGCCGTCGACACGACGGTCGCACCCAGCATTCGCATCACGGTGGGCAGCTGTGGGCCGAAACTATCCCTGACCTCCCCGGGCTGTGGAACGCCTGTCGCCGTCACCTCATCGCCGGTGAGAAGAATGCTGGCGGTGGGCCGCGGGTGAACGGTGACCTCATCGAGACCGCAGGCGGCCGCTAGTGCGATGTGCGCGGGATTGATGACGCACCCGGCCGTGACGACGATCTCACCCTGGCTCGCCTCGGTGCCGACGGCGCGCATGTGTTTGCCGCTGGAGGGCTCTCCGGGTGCCGCGAGGTGGTTTGTCTGCAGCAGGCCCCCGATCATCACTGCGTGCTCGCTACGAAGGACTCCGCGGATGTCGGCGGGAAGGCGCTGCCCGGTGACCACGGCCCAGGCCGAGCCCGCCGTCAGCACTTCGCCTTCACCCACGCTCCAGGGGCCGTCGCCCACTACGGCCCAGCCGTCCATCGCGGAGGAGACGAAGTGTGGGATCGGCTGGCGAGCCACTACCTCCCGCGCCAGCACGAGCCCGATGGCGTCGGCAAGGGCCACCTCCCCGATCATGGCGCCGGATGCCACGGCGCCAGCCCGCCGTCGGGCCTCGTGCCATTCGATCGCTGGGACCTGAGCGCCGCGGGTCATTCGCGGGAGCTCGAGCCATAGTTCGCGGCGAGTCGCTGGATGGCGGCAACGGCCGTATCCAACCCCGCCCCGTCGAACCGAGTGTGGGAGCCACCGGCTGCCCTGCCGGCGACGTAGCCGAGCAGGTAGGTGGTGAGCGGGGCGGCGGGCCTGAGTACGGCGTGGGCGGCGGTGCCCGCCAGCCCGAGGATCACCTCGATGTCGACGGGAGCCTCGGCGGCATCGAGTTCGAGGCGGAGTGCGGAAATCCACTCGGCTAAGATCCGCTGGGTTTCCCGAACGTCGTGATCAGTCATGAAGTGCTCCAGTGTTCGGAAGAATGTCGAAGTCGGCTGCATCATCCCAGGTGTCAACGTCGCGGGCCGAACCCGCCGGAATATCGATCACCGTCGTGTCCAGTGTGCCGACGAGTGCTCGCATCGACATGCCGGCCAGGGCGCCCGAGTGGGCATCGACCGCATCGAGCAGGGCGGCACGGCGGTAGCAGGCGAGGAGGTATTGGTCACGTCCGTCGTCATCCCGCGCCAACACGCCGTCCCCGGCTCGGTGGGACAGGAGCCCCGGAATGGCGTTCACGACGTGGGGCATATCGCAGGCGAGCAGCAGCACCCACTCCGAAACCGCTCCGGTGGCGGCGACGAGGCCACCGGCGAGGGCCGGAACGGGTCCACCGAAGCGGGGCACTTCACACGTGACGATGGTGGTGATGGGGACGGTGCTCGAACCCGGATCTCCCACAATGACAATCTGCCGGGCATCCTGCACCGCCTTCAGCGTGCGCTCAAGCAGCGTGGAGCCGTTGAAGACCAGTTGCGCCTTCGGCCTGCCGCCGAGCCGCTCCGAGCGGCCGCCCGCAAGAACCACGGCATCGAAGGTCATGTCTTCACTCTAGGAGTTCGCCGACTAGCGCGCGGGACACCGAATTTTGCGCACGATGATGAGCGGACAGTGCTAGGCATAGAGCATGGGCAGAATCACCGCGCGTCGTCGCGTCACCAGGATCACGGTCGGCGCGGAGCCGTCGCGTCGCGAGGATGTGTTGGCCGTGGAGGAACCGCTTGAGATCCGAGTCGGGGGTACCGCCCTCAGTATCACCATGCGCACCCCAGGGCACGATTTCGACCTTGCCGCCGGATTTCTGGTTTCTGAGGGGGTAATCTCGCGCGCTGATCAACTCGGCGCGATCAGGTATTGCGCCGGCGCACCGGTCGACGGTGCCAACACCTTTAACGTGCTCGACGTCACCCTCGCTGCGGGGGTGGCCGGGCCCGACCCGAGCCTCGAGCGCAACTTCTACATGACCAGTTCCTGCGGCCTGTGCGGCAAAGCGAGCATCGACGCTGTGCGCACCCTGTCGGCCTACCCACTCGCCCATGACGACCTCTCCATCACCACAGAGTTTCTTGTGGGCCTGCCTGGCCAGTTGCGCGCCGGGCAGGACGTCTTCGAGAAGACCGGCGGCCTTCACGCCGCTGCGCTGTTCGACGGCACGAGCGGCGAACTGCTCGTCCTGCGCGAGGATGTGGGCCGGCACAACGCGGTCGATAAGGTGGTCGGCTGGGCTGTCCTACAAAACCGGCTCCCGCTGCGCGGCACGGTATTGATGGTGTCTGGCCGTGCCAGTTTCGAACTGACGCAAAAGGCATCGATGGCGGGCATTCCTATCATGGCCGCGGTCTCGGCTCCCTCATCACTGGCAATCGAACTCGCAGCCGAGATCGGGATGACCGTGGTCGGGTTCCTGCGGGGCGACTCAATGGTCGTCTACTGCGGTGACGAGCGGATCATCCACAGAACATTCCACGAGACACCGACCAGAGAGGCCGTGCCAGCACAATGACACTGCGCGAGACCGGCGAGACCGGCGCATACCCAGAGCTTGAGATAGAGCACCGCGAAACCTGGGCTGTCGGTATTCCGGCTATCCTGAAATCAATGGGGCCCGCCATCAGGCAGATGGGGCCACTTCGCACCGCCCAGCTGATGACGGCCATGAACCAGAAGGGTGGGTTCGACTGCATGAGCTGCGCCTGGCCCGACCCGAGCCATCGCAGCCCGGCTGAATTCTGCGAGAACGGGGCAAAGGCCGTCACCTGGGAAGCCACGCCCGTCACGGTTCCCGCCAGCTTCTTCGCCGAGAACTCGATCGACGACATGCTCGGCATCTCGGAGTACGAGCTTGGACTGCTCGGTCGACTCACGGAGCCCCTGCATCGCGCGAAAGGCTCGGACCACTACGTCCCCGTGTCGTGGAACACAGCGTTCTCGATCATTGCCGACAAGCTCACGAGCCTGTCATCACCGAATGAAGCGACCTTCTACACGAGCGGACGCACCGCGAACGAGACGGCATTCGTCTACCAATTATTCGTGCGCGTGTTCGGCACAAATAATCTGCCCGACTGCTCGAATATGTGCCACGAGTCAACGAGTCTTGCGTTGAACGAAGTAATCGGAGTGGGGAAATCCACTATCGCCTACGAGGATTTTGGCAAGAGCGACCTCATCATCGTGATGGGCCAAAACCCGGGCACGAACCACCCCCGAATGCTGACCGCACTCGAGGAGGCCAAACGAAACGGGGCCACGATTATCGGGGTAAATCCGCTGCCGGAGGCGGGACTCATCCGATACAAAAATCCCCAGAAGGTGCGCGGGATCATCGGCCGCGGCACCGCCCTTGCTGATCAATACCTGCAGATCCGATCCGGCGGCGACATGGCCCTGCTACAGGCCACGTCACGGAGGGTGCTCGACGCCGAGGCCGCCGCCCCGGGCACTGTGCTCGATCACGACTTCATCGCCACGCACTGTGAGGGACTCCCCGCCTTCGCCTCCCACATCGCCTCCCTCGACGAGGACGCGGTGGCCGAGGCGACCGGGCTGACCTCGGCAGAACTGGATGAGTTCGCGGCACGCTACCTCGCGGCTGACCGGGTCATCATCACCTGGGCGATGGGTCTCACCCAGCAGAAGAAGTCGGTCGACACGCTGAAGGAACTGATCAACCTGCTTCTTTTGAGGGGCAATATCGGCAAGCCCGGCGCTGGGGCATCGCCCATTCGGGGCCACAGCAATGTGCAGGGCGACCGCACCATGGGGATTTGGGAGCAGATGAGCGACGAGTTCATGGATGCCCTCGCCGCGGAGTTTGCCTTCGAGCCGCCGCGTGAGCACGGAGCCGACTCAGTAGCGACCGTAGAAGGCCTGCAGGACGGCAGGATCAAGGTCTTCTTCGCTCTCGGTGGCAATTTTGTCAGCGCTATATCTGACACCGCTGTCGCCGAGGCGGCCATGCGTGGCGCCGAGATGACGGTGCAGGTGTCGACCAAGCTCAATCGCTCTCACGCGGTGATCGGCGACGAGGCCCTGATTCTACCGACGCTCGGCCGAACCGAGATCGACCTGCAGGCGGCAGGGCCGCAATTCCTGTCCGTCGAAGACAGCGTGTGCGCCGTTCACGCGACCCATGGCCGGGTATCTCCCGTAGCGCCCGGCATGCTGTCTGAGGTTGCCATCATTAGCAGGCTTGCGCGGGCAGCCCTGGGGGAGCGTCACGGCATCGATTGGGCCGGTTTCGAGGCAGATTATGACCTCATCCGTGATCACATCTCACGGGTGGTGCCTGGGTTTGAGTCATTCAATGCCGACGTTCGACGAAAGGGTGGATTCATCCTTCCGAATGGCCCGAGGGATGACCGGCGCTTCGACACCGCGACGGGTAAGGCAATGATTACCGTCAACACGCTGGAGCACCTCGATCGGCCTGCCGGCAGGCTCATCCTCCAATCCATGCGATCTCACGACCAGTTCAACACGACCATTTACAGTCTCAACGACCGGTACCGCGGCATCAAAAACGGCCGCGATGTCATTTTCGTGAACCCCGACGACATCGCCGAGCTCGGCCTTGCCGACGGCCAGCGCGTCACTATCGTCAGCGAATGGGCCGGTGAGCCAGATCGAGAACTTCGCAACTACCGCGTCGTCTCCTATCCCACGGCCAGGGGGTGCGCCGCGGCGTATTATCCCGAGGCGAATGTGCTGGTGTCACTGGCAAGTGCGGCAATCGGCAGTAAGACTCCTGTCTCCAAGGCGATCATGATCAGACTGGAGCCTGCGTCGTCAGGGCGTACTCCCCACCGCTAGTAGCCTTGAACTGTGAAGACGTTTGACGAGTTGTTCGCTGAGCTCAGCGAGAAGGCGGTCTCGCGCCCGGAAGGCTCGGGCACCGTCGCGGAGCTCGATGCCGGAGTGCACGCAATCGGTAAAAAAATCGTCGAAGAAGCCGCAGAAGTGTGGATGGCGGCCGAATACCAGACCGACGACGAGACGGCCGAAGAGATCTCGCAACTTGTCTACCACCTGCAGGTGCTGATGGTCGCGAAGGGACTCACCCCGGCTGATGTCTGGCGACATTTGTAGCAGTCGCCCCCACATCCACTTTGATCGAGAGACCACCATGCTGAGAATTGCCATCCCGAATAAGGGATCGCTGAGCGAGACGGCCGCGGACATGCTCGCGGAGGCCGGATACACGGGCCGCCGCGACCCGCGCGCCCTGAGCGTGCGCGATGAACGCAACGACGTCGAGTTCTTCTACCTTCGCCCGCGCGACATCGCCACCTACGTCGGCTCCGGTGCCCTCGACGTTGGCATCACTGGCCGTGATCTTCTGCTTGATTCCCGCAGCCCCGCCCGCGAGATCACGACCCTCGACTTCGGCGCATCGACCTTCAGGTTCGCCGCGGTGCCCGGGCGGTTTGCCACGCTGTCCAGCCTCCACGGCATGCGGGTTGCCACCAGCTACCCGGCTCTCGTGGGTGACTTCCTTGAACGCCAGGGGGTGCGGGTGACGGTTGTCACGCTGGATGGCGCCGTCGAATCCGCCGTCAAGCTCGGAGTGGCCGATGCGGTGGCCGACGTGGTCTCCACCGGTTCCACACTTCGCGCGCAGGGGCTCGAGATCTTTGGCCCGGTCATCCTGGACTCCACAGCGGTGCTGATTAGCGCGCACAGCGACCTGCTAGGAATCACGACGCTGCAGCGTCGGCTGCAGGGCGTGCTGGTGGCGCGCCAGTACGTACTGATGGACTACGACGTGCCCGTTGTACACCTCGAGAAGGCCACTGCCGTGACTCCGGGGCTCGAAAGCCCCACCATTTCGCTCACGCAGGATGCGGAATGGGTCGCGGTGCGGGCGATGGTTCCTCGCACCGACACCAACCAGGTGATGGATGAGCTCTACGAGGTCGGAGCGCGCGCCATCCTGGTCAGCTCGATCCACGCCGCACGGATATGACCCGCACACCGCGCTGCCTGGTCGCGCCATGACCGTCGCCGTACGAGTCATCCCGTGCCTTGACGTTTCGGCGGGGCGAGTGGTCAAGGGAATCAATTTTCTCAATCTTCGGGATGCCGGTGATCCCGTCGAACTCGCCCGCAAGTACTACGAGCAGGGCGCCGACGAAATCACCTTCCTGGACGTAACCGCCACGATCGACGGTCGCGCCACCATGTACGACGTTGTCCGCGCCACCGCGGAGCAGGTGTTTATTCCGCTGACCGTCGGTGGGGGAGTTCGCAGCGCCGACGATGTCGCCAGGCTCCAGGCCCACGGGGCAGACAAAGTCGGAGTTAATAGCGCAGCTATCGCCCGGCCCGCACTGCTGGGAGAGATCGCTGACAGGTTCGGCGCGCAGGCCCTGGTGCTGTCGCTCGACGTGAAACGCCGTGGCGGACGATTCGTCGTCACCACGCATGGCGGCCGCACCGAGACCGACCTCGATGCACTTACCTGGGCACGTGAGGCCATCGAACGGGGCGTGGGGGAGTTGCTCGTAAATTCGATTGATGCCGATGGCACTAAACAGGGTTTC
>NZ_JANLVV010000176.1:0-2788 GCF_031364185.1 Salinibacterium sp.
CGTTCTGGGCTGATGACCACGGCGGCGCGTTGACCACGGCGCTCGATGAACACTGCCTCGGCGCTGGCTCGGGCAATCACGTCCGAGAAGTGCTTGCGCGCATCCGCGATGCTGACATTTGACATGCTCTAATTGTACATCGTGTACGGTGTGATGTACATCACGAGGGCGATCGATAGCGCCCTCGGTACCGATCACCGGACCGCCGCAATCCCCGTGATGTCATTGCCGATCACCAGAATGTGCACCTCGTCGTCATGCACACTTTCGAGGTTATTGGCGTGGCCCGGCGGCGAATATTCGATGGCCGGCGCTTTGGCATCGAAGAATTCGTCAACCGCAGGATGATTCGCATCCTGAAGTAGCAGTCGGGGCGGTCGTCCCTCGAGAATAACGGTGAGGGCCGTGGGCGTGTCAGCAAGTTTTCTTGGCCCCGATACCCGCAGAGTGCAGCTTGCCCCACCAGAACCGCACCTCCTCGTAAAACCGGTCGGCGATCTCATCTGCTCCGTCGACTGTGTCCACTCCGATGCCGTATGCGCGACTCTGCTCCACCGGCCGGATCTGCCCTGATATCTCCATCATGGGACGCGCCGACCAGTTCAGTTCGCCTGGACGTGCGTCGAGATACACCTGATCACCAACTTGCACTCGCACGAAATCTGGCACATCAGGATCGCCGTCGACAACCTCGGCGGTTATGTTCCCCTGAGGTAAATGGGCTTGAAGTCGAGCGACGATGTCGCCCGTGAATGAACCTTCGAAATCTCTCGTCATGGCATGGTCCTTTCACGGATTGGCCGGAGTGATGGTGTGGGAGGTCAAGGCGAGGAACACGGCGAGCATAATCGACACGATAGCGATGAGCTGCCCAGCTACTGCGGGCCATCGGATCCGCCAGGGTGCGTGGACTTGCCGGAGAATGACATCGGCCTGGGCAGCCCACACCAGGCCGAGGACAGCCAGAGATACAGCGAGAATTGGAAGCCAGACTACTGTGAGTGATGCAAGGCTTACCATCACGCCCGAGCGGCCTCGCACAAGCCGCCTTACGGTTCGCGCCTCGACGCTGTTCCGCGGGAAATCGAGAGTGTAATCGCCAGCGGCGTTGGCCAAGCCCAGCACTGCCGAATTGTCCACGACATAACGACCGATGTGGGGCGCTGGTGGCGGCGCAACCGTATTACTGGTCTGCCCTGGAAACAGGTCTGGCGTGAGGTCTGGTGTACCCATGAGCCAGAGTGGAGCCTCGTGCGGGAAGCACGCCCGCGCTGCCCCTCCACTGCTCGTGGTAGCCACGCAGGGATTGCGTCCTGCCTTCAATCCGCATCGCTAACGCGTTATCAACGACAATGCCAATCTCGCGACGACCCCAATAGGTCGACCAAGCGACACTGAACTCGTCGAATGTCAGGTCGCGCATGCCCCTCCTGCGAACGAGCGGCAGCATCACTCGACGCTGCAGGCCTCAGCCTATCCTCGGCCCTTGATGTGTGGCGACCCGTCAGGTGCTATATTTGTATAGCACCCTGAGGAGAGGTTTCACATGCCGCAAATCAACCTTCGCGTTGACGATGAAACAGAACGACGCTTGCAATACCTGGCGGAGCGTACGGGCCGGTCGAAAACGTTCTATGCGACCGAGGCGGTGACCCAGTATCTGGACGAGAACGAAGACCATCTCCTGGCCAAGGATGCGCTCGAGGAATTCACTCAGTCCAACGACGACGCGATCGACCTCGCCAACGTTGTCTGGCCCGCGTGAGCTACACGATCAGATTCACTCCGAAGGCGGCGAAACAGGTCACGAAGCTGGACTCGGCTGCCGCGAAACGGATTCGCGGTTTTCTGGAGCAGAAGCTCGCCCAGCTAGACGATCCGCGCCGGCTTGGGAGGAAGCTCGTCAACGAAGAATTTTGGCGCTATCGGGTCGGCGACTATCGAATCCTCACAGCCATCGACGACGACCAAATCCTTATCCTCATCGTGGAGGTCGCACACCGTCGCGAGGTCTACAACAAGCTCTAACCACAACAGCGGGGCCGCTCGCTCCGCCAAGTGCGTTGCTGCGAACCCAACGATCGCGTCGCGCAGGGCACTCCATAGTTGGCCGCATGGATGCAGATGTTGTTGTCGGGAGTTACGTCCCCGGCGCCACTGCAGCGACCGATCAAGAGGCTCTCACCGGTTCCTTTTCTTGCTGGACTCGCTTTCCGTTCGCGTGGCAGACAGTATCGAAACATGGCCGAGTTCGACGATCTACCCCGCGCAGAATTTGCTTTCCCTGGACCATTACGTGATCGGCTTGTTTCGGCGGTTCTCGACGGGAGTAAGACCTCCACGACTTCTACAGCTGTGGAATATGGAACAGAAGACGAGCCGTTTCCGCAGGTTGGCGCGCGGCAGGTCGTTCTCGATTCGGCCGAGAAAGCGGTCGCAGTAATCGAAACCACGCACGTCCGTCACGTTCGTCTGGCCCTCGTTCCGTGGGAGCATGCGCGCGACGAGGGTGAGGGATACGCGTCGATTGCCGAATGGCGTGCTGGGCATGAAAGGTTCTGGCACAGTGAGGAGATGCGAAAGTTCCTCGGTAACCCGTCATTCGCTGTGATCGACAGCACGATCCAGGGGCCTCACGGCCCCATACCGATCCGACGGTATTCTCCACTCCCGGGCACGACTCCGGTCAGGTCCGCGCCGATCGTGTGGATACATGGCGGCGGGTTCTTCAAGGGCAACCTCGACCAGCCAGAGTCGCATGACGTCGCTCTAACGCTGGCCGCGGCGG
>NZ_JANLVV010000184.1:0-4368 GCF_031364185.1 Salinibacterium sp.
ATCGGGGGCGAGCTCCTGAACGACGTACCCGTCGCTGATCGCTGCCTCAGCGTCGGCGCGAACTTGACCAGTCGGGTGCGGCCGGGTCTTGATCAGCGGTATTTGCCACAAGACGAGCCGAATGTCCCGATCGTGGAGCTCATCGATCATGCCCTTCGGATCCGGCCACGCGCCCTCGGCGGGGAACTCGAAATCGTCAAGCCGGAGCGGCCCTCCGTCGGCGGCGATGTTGTATCGAGCATCTCGCCAGACGGTAAACGTCGATTCGTCACTCCACGCTTCGATGACGATCGATCCGACGGGGATCTCGTGCTCGCGGTGCAGGTCGGCTTGCCGTAGAACTTCGTTTTGCGTATTCCATTCGTTGCCGCTCGCCCAGAGGCGGAACACCCACGATGGCAGTTCCTCGGGCGCACCCACCTCCCTGAGAAATGCCTGCAAGACCTCGCTCGGCCGGCCGTCGTAAAACGCGACCTCGAGAATCCCCGGCGCATCCGTTGCCGCATCGACGTCGACCTCGACAAGAGCCCGATCGGCGACGGTGGCGCCGAAATCGAACCATGCGCGTCGGGAGGTGCGCAGGTGAAAACCCCACCCCGTACCGCCGACGATGTGCGCGAACGGCATGGGCATGTATGTTTTGCGTTCGGCACCCTGGTTCTTGTATTGCTCGAAGACGACGGAATCGAGGGCCGCACCCCGGTGATCAAGGGCATTGAATCGCTCCCCGAGCCCCGTGACATGCTCCCCCGGTTGCAGCGGAAGCGCGAATCGCAGGCGGTGGATACGCTGGCCGTCATCAAGCACCTCGATGCTCTTGTCGATCACCTTCGACTGCCCCGCCGCGCTGATAGCGTCATCTGCGGACCGCCAAGAGAATACTCGAACGTCGAACCAACGGGTTTTCTCGATCGTGCCGCCGACGTGGGTTGCATGGAATCGGTACTTCAAGCCCTCATGGGCGACAAGGTCGTCAAAAGTGAGTTGCCATCCACCCGATGTGCGGGCGAGACGAGCCTGAGCGGACGCGAGGTGACCGCCATCGATCGCTTGCCCGCGGGAGTGTCGGGTGACCGGTTCGAGGGAGTGCCTTGTCGATCCCGCTTCGCGAAGGACTTCACACTGCACCGAGGTGACGTTTGCCGATGTGCGCACGCCAAGCGTGAGTGGTTCGCCGGCGATGGGGTCGACGGGTGACCGTTGCTCGGTGTCAACGGAATACGGATGACCGGAACCGAAGGGGCGGTGGCGGATCATCGGTCGCTCGACTCCGTGCTGCCCAGCTCGACGGCGAGGCGGATGAACATGGCGTGGCTCCACAGCAGAGGGGTCGCGACTGTTCCCCATCGGTCGACCCATTCCTGTCGCATGGATGGGTCGAGTAGGTGATCGGCGACCTGCTCGGGCAGGTCAGCGGCTGTTGTGGCGGTGCGTGCTGCCCACCGCAGTTGTGCGACGGCCGCATCCCGGTCACCGGCGGCTGCGTGGGCAAGCCCGAGCATGCAGCTGAGAAGGGGCCACTGCCCGCCGCCGTAGAAGGTGTCGCCAAGAAACCTGTGCACCCCGTTGTCGACACTGAGGTCGGCGGTGATTGCGGCTGTGGTGGCGAGGCCGATCAGGCTCGTGGCGTTGATGACGCTGAGGGGTGCGATGACGGCGAGGAGGCTGGCGTCAACCGCATCAGTTCCGAGCCACTTGGTCAGGTGGCCGTCGGCTACACCTGCGGTGATCATGGTTTCCAGGATGTTTTCGGCGGCTGTGTTCGCGTGGTGGGATTCGTCATCGTTGAGCGCTCCGCTTCGGGCTGCGGCACGGAGGCCGGCAGCGATGCAGCCGAGGGTTGACCCGTGCACGAATGCAGAGTTCTCCTCCCACCAGTCGAAGCACGGCCGTGACCATGAACTCTGGAGGTAGGCGACGGTCAGCCGGATTGCAGGAGTCCAGGGCTCCAGCGATACCTGGTGTCGCTCGGCATGTTCGACTGCCGCCCACAGCCACGTGCCATATCCGTCGAGCTGGAAGTCCCACCAATCGTCTGTGCCCTCGTGGCCGTCGAAGGTGAATCGGGTGGCAAGCATTTCTTCGTCGGGGAGGGGGGAACCGTTGGCCGCCGCGCCGACGATCCGCTCGATGTGGTCGGCGCGCGCCGTGAGGATCGCTGAACACCAGTCGAAGAATCGTGAGGCTGATTCGATGCCTTCGGCCGTGCCATAGGAGGAGACACCGTCGGCGATAAAGGCGCCATCGCGAAACCAGGAGTATCCGCGGTATGCGGAGAAGGTGGGGCTTGCCGGGAAGGCTCCGCTAGGGTCCTGCAGCGAGAGGATGAGGGTAAAGCTTGTCGAGGCGAGCTGCGCGAGCTGGTTTTCGCTAAGTTCTGTTGCGGCCTGAGTCATGGGGTGGGGTCTCTCGATCAGAGGTCGGTCAGCGGTGTCGGCGACGGGTGGGGCACCCTGAGACTCGCTGTAGTCACAGGGTGCCCGCGGCGTGATTAGCCGCCGATAGCTGCGTTAATGCGCTCTTCTGCCGAGGCGAGGGCGTCTTCGACACTCTTGCGTCCGGCCTGGGCTTCGACGAGTTCCTCGCCCATGATGTCCTGCATCTCGGTCTGTCCGACTGCGACGACGGGCGGAAGGGCGATTCCATCGAGGGAATCGAACACCGCCTGGCGGTTCGCCGGGGTGCCCTTCTCGAGGTAGACGGCGAGCTGAGCGTCGTCAGAGATTGGCGGCAGCTCCCATCCAGCATCGAGACGAGTGTCGACCATCACCTGCGACGAAGTCAGAAACTCTGCCCACTTGGTGGCTTCGGCAATGTGCTTCGAGCCCGACGAGACGCCGATCGCGTTCGAGAACACGGCGCTTGCCTGCTCGGTGTTGCCCGACTCAACGGCGATGTCCCACGTGAATGGGACGTCGGCGACCGCACCGAAGACCCAGATGCCGGTGTGCAGCATCGCGAGCTTGCCGTCCTTGAAGAGGTTGGTGTCGAAGTCGGGAGTGCCTTGGCCCTGCTCGATCGTGGGCATCACCGTTCCGCTCTTCTCGACGAGCCACTTGGCTGCTTCGATTCCCTCAGGTGAGTTGAAAGCCACCGCGGTCTTGTCGTCATTGAGAAACTGGCCGCCGTTCTGGGCGAGGACCTTGTAGTACTCGTAGAAGCTGATCGGCTGGTGGTCTCCCCAGACGCCCGCTGCAGTGTCGGTCAATGCGATCGCTGCTGCCTTCTCGTCAGCCCAGGTCCAGTCGCTTGTCGGATACTCCAACCCGGCAGCGTCGAACAGATCGGCGTTGTAGTACAGAACGACATCCGAGAACGAACTGGGGAGGGCATAGGAGGTGGAGTCAGTCGAGTACGCCTCGACGAGCGACGGAAGGTATGCATCAGTGCTCGCAATCTCGATCGGAGCGAGCACCCCGTTCGCCTGGTATGAAGCGTAGTTCGAGTACTCGACATCGAACACGTCCGACTGGGTACCGGCCGACAGGTCCGTCTGCAGCGCGGTGCCGTAGTCGCCGTAGGGAAGGGTTATCACCTTGACCTTGATGTCAGGGTTTTCGTCCTCGAAGGCCGCGACGATAGCGGCGAGGTTCTCCTCGTTGCCACTGTTCGAGATGAAGTTCGAGTAGGTGATCGTGACGGGGCCCGCGTCGGCCGACGCCGAGCATCCGGACAGCACGAGCGCGGATGCGCCTGCGAGCCCGACAAGTGCCACAAGTGTGCGGTTCATGTGAGGTATTTCTCCTTTGAAATGTGATGGGCGGTGCGGGTTCTCTCGAGGGTCACTTGATCCCCGAGCTTGCGACGCCCTGAACGATGTACTTCTGGGCGAAGATGTAGAGCGCCAGCATGGGCAGCACGCTGACGACGGAACCGGCCATGACCGTGTCCCATTCGGTGGTGTACTGACCCTGCAACCCGGCGAGTGCAATCGGCAGGGTTTGTAGCTCCGGCGAGCGAAGAACGACGAGCGGCCACAAGAAGCTGTTCCAGCTGCCCATGAACGCGAAGATAGTCAGAGTGGCAAGCGCAGGGCGGGTGTTCGGAAGGATGATCCTCCAGAAGATCCTGAAATGACCCGCCCCATCGAGCGTCGCCGCCTCATCCAGTTCTCGTGGAACCTGATTGATCGCCTGCCTGAGGAGGAAGATCCCGAAGGCGCTCGCGAACGTCGGCAGCAGTGCGCCGAGGTAGGTGTTGAGAAGTCCGAAGGTCTTCAGCTCGACGAACAGTGGGACGATGAGCACCTGCAATGGCACCATCATCGTCGCGAGATACACCGCGAACACCGCCGAACGCCCGCGGAACGCCAGCCTGCTGAACGCGTAGCCTGCAGTTGCGCTGGTGAATAGCTGCACCAGAGCTGTG
>NZ_JANLVV010000204.1:0-1190 GCF_031364185.1 Salinibacterium sp.
GCGACTTCCTGACGACGGCGCTGGTCAACGATGAGCGACAGCCCCACGAGCGCGAAGTCGGTGGCGATGCACATCATGACATTGGTGTGATAGATCGGGATGCCTCGACCGTCGCTTGCCGCAAACATCATGGGCTCGTAGCCGAAGGTCGCGCAAAACCTCTCCAGCGCGAGCGGATCCGCGCGGTGGGAGGCGGCGGCATAGGCAACCCGATTCGTGTGGTCGAGCACCATCGCGCCCGTGCCCTCGAGGAAGAGGCCATCCTGTTCGAGCCCCGAGAAGTCGATGATGTCCTGAACCCTGAACCGCTCTTTCAGCAGTTCGATAATATCGGCTCGACGCTCGGTGCGCCGGTTCGGGGAATACATCGGAAACACCGCTACGCGACCGCCGGGGTGTGTGGAGAACCAGTTGTTCGGAAACACACTGTCTGGGCGCACGCTCTCGGTGTCTTCGAAGAGGTGCACCTGAATGCCCGCTCCCTCCAGCGCCTCGGCTAGCCGGGTGCTCTCGATGTAGGCATCCCGAGCGATCGCCGCGGCGTCGCGGGTGGGATCGATGGACTGGAAGGCATTGTCAACGGCTGTTGCCGGGTTCGGCCCAAAATGGTGAGGCCGGATCAGCACAACGGCTGACGGGCTCTGGACGCTCATCAGTGGAAGAGTTGGGCTCAGGCGGGAACGACGGCCGCGGACGCAACCAGGGAGTACAGGTTCTTCGGGTCGGCGGGCTCGGCTATCAGGTCGACTTCGGTGAAGAATCCGGTGCCGTTGACGGCGTCGCGAGCGTAACGGAGTGCGGAAAAGTCCTCGATTGCGAAGCCGACGGAGTCGAATACCGTGACCTGCTCGGCACTGGTGCGACCGCTAGCCTCACCGACCAGCACCCGCCACAGTTCGGTCACGGGGAAATCCGCCTCGACCTGCTGGATCTCGCCCTCGATGCGGGTCTGTTCGGGGAACTCGACGAAGACGTCCGAGCGGCGCAGGATGGCCGCATCCAATTCCGTCTTGCCGGGGCAGTCACCACCGATCGCGTTGAGGTGCATGCCCGGCTCGATCATGTCGTTGGTGACGATCGTCGCGTTCGCCTTATCTGCCGTGCAGGTGGTGACGATGTCGGCTCCGCGCACGGCGTCACGAGCATCCACTGCCCGGATGATCTCGAAGCCGAGCGGCGTGACGTTCTCG
>NZ_JANLVV010000219.1:0-4561 GCF_031364185.1 Salinibacterium sp.
AACGCGCGGACGGCTGACCGCGACATCCCATCGTAAAATCGACACCGCTCTTGCCCTCTTCGAGAAACATGTCGATTCGGGCATACTTATCGCCGAGCTGGGTGCTGGCACATCGAGTGCGGTGACCCCGCTGATGTTCGAGTACGCCCTGCTGGAGCGCGCACGGTCGAGCCGCAAGCACATCGTGCTGCCCGAGGGTTCTGACGACCGCATCCTGCAGGCCGCAGGCACGCTGCTGCGCCGCAACGTTGTCGACCTGACGATTCTCGGCGATGAAGCCGAAGTGCGGGCGCGGGCCGCCGGTCTCGGGGTGGACATTGCCGCCGCGGCCGTGCTCGACCCGACGGCGCCGGAATTGCGCGAGCGCTTCGCGGAAGAATACGCACGGGTGCGTGCGCATAAGGGGATGACGGTCGAAGCGGCGCGTGACATCGTCACGGATGTGTCGTATTTCGGCACCATGATGGTGCACCTCGGTCTCGCCGACGGCATGGTCTCCGGTGCCGCGCACACCACCGCGCACACCATCACCCCCGCCCTGCAATTCATCAAGACCTCCGAAGGTGTTGACGTGGTCTCGAGTGTGTTTTTCATGGCACTGGATGACCGTGTGCTGGTGTACGGAGACTGCGCCATCGTGCCCGATCCCGACGCCGACCAGCTCGCCGACATCGCGATCTCGTCATCGGGCACCGCCGCCCAGTTCGGCATCCAACCCAGGATCGCCATGCTCTCCTACTCCACCGGAGAGTCGGGCTCGGGTGCCGACGTCGATAAAGTGCGCGCCGCCACCGCCCTGGTGCGTGAACGCAGGCCCGACCTGCTCGTCGAAGGACCGATCCAGTACGACGCGGCGGCCGACGCCGCCGTGGCCAAAGCGAAGATGCCCGATTCGCAGGTCGCCGGACGCGCGACCGTGTTCATCTTTCCTGACCTGAACACGGGCAACAACACCTATAAGGCCGTGCAGCGCAGCTCGGGTGCGGTCGCCATCGGGCCCGTCCTGCAGGGGCTGCGCAAGCCGGTGAACGACCTCTCGCGGGGGGCACTCGTGCGCGACATAGTCAACACGGTGGCGATCACCGCCATCCAGGCCCAGGGAGTTTCGGCGTGACCACGGCTTTCATCGTCAACTCCGGCTCATCGTCGATCAAGTGGGAGCTTGTCGACGTGGAATCCGAGCGTCGAGTGCGAGGCGGGATCGTCGAGCGCATCGGAGAACCGGGCGCCGCGGCGGATCACGCGGAGGCGATGCGGGGCATCCTGGGGGAGCTTGGCGGCGAGCATCCCTCCGTCATCGGCCATCGCGTCGTCCACGGCGGAAGCCGGTTCACCACCGCGACCCTCGTTACCGACGAGGTCGAGGCGGCCATCGAGGCGCTGTCAGCGCTGGCCCCGCTGCACAATCCGCCGAACCTGGCCGGCATCAGGGCGGCACGGGTGGCCTTCCCGGGCGTGGCCAATGTGGCCGTATTCGACACCGCGTTTCACCAGTCGCTGCCGCCCGCCGCCTACACCTACGCGATCGATTCCGCCGTCGCGCACGAGCACAGCATCCGCCGCTACGGATTCCATGGCACCTCGTACCAGTACGTGGCACGGCGCGCTGCCGCACTGCTGTCACGGCCGCTGGAGCAACTGAAGCTGATCGTGTTCCACCTCGGCAACGGAGCATCCGTGGCGGCGATCGACGGCGGGCGCTCGGTCGAAACCTCAATGGGGATGACCCCGCTCGAGGGTCTGGTCATGGGCACCCGATCGGGCGACCTGGATGCGGGCATCCTGTTTCATCTGGGCAGGGCCGGTCACACGCTGCCCGAACTCGATGCCATGCTCAACCGCCGCAGCGGGCTGCTCGGCGTGGGGGGCAGCGGCGACCTGCGTGACATCCAGGCTGCTGCCGGTTCGGGCGATGCCGCGGCGGCACTGGCGCTCGACGTCTACCATCACCGTCTTCGCCACTACCTGGGTGCGTACCTGGTGCAGCTGGGAGGGGCCGATGCCATCGTGTTCACCGCCGGAGTCGGCGAGAACAGCGCCCCCACCCGCGCCGCCGCGGTAAGCGGTCTGGGGTGGCTGGGAATGGAGCTGGATGACGCTCGCAACGACGTGCGCTCCCGCGACGCTCGCGTGATCTCGACGGATGCCTCGCCCGTAGCCATCCTGGTCGTACCGACCAACGAGGAGCTCGAGATCGCCCGCCAGGCGATCGCCCTCGTGCGCTAGCGGCGCAACCCGCGCCGTCCGCCTCCCTCCCTTTTATGCTCGCGCCGCCGCCCCTTTCGGAAATTCAGGAAATGGTGTCGGAACCCTGGAGGCACCCACGCCGAGATCACGCACACTGCTGTTATCGCCCGCGGCGTAGCAGCAGTGCGAGCAAACTCGGCGCCGCTCGCGCCCAGCGCCCGCGCGCGACTTCCTGAATTTCCGAAGAGGCGGAGAGCGAAGTGGATGACGCGGGCCAGCGTCGGCCGTGACGGCTACTCTTGACTCGTGGTTGCTGCCCTGTATCGCCGTTACCGGCCCGAGACGTTCGCCGAGTTGATCGGCCAATCGCAGGTGACAGATCCACTGAGAACAGCGCTTCGCAACGACCGCGTCAACCACGCGTACCTGTTCAGCGGCCCCCGCGGTTGCGGCAAAACCACCTCGGCTCGCATCCTGGCCCGCTGCCTCAACTGCGCAGAGGGCCCCACCGACACCCCCTGCGGCGTCTGCCCCAGCTGTATCGAACTCGCCCGGGACGGCAGCGGCTCGCTCGATGTGGTCGAGATCGATGCCGCCTCTCATAATGGCGTGGATGACGCTCGCGACCTGCGCGAGCGCGCCGTCTTCGCGCCGGCCCGCGACAGGTTCAAGATCTTCATCCTCGACGAGGCGCACATGGTGACCCCGCAGGGCTTCAACGCTCTGCTGAAAATCGTGGAAGAACCGCCCGAGCACGTGAAGTTCATCTTCGCGACGACGGAGCCCGAGAAGGTCATCGGCACGATCCGCTCCCGCACCCACCACTACCCATTCCGCCTGGTTCCGCCCGCCCAGATGCTGGATTACGTGCAGCAGCTGTGCGAGAGCGAGAAGGTGCACGTCGAGGCCGGCGTGCTGCCGCTCGTTGTTCGGGCCGGTGGCGGTTCCGTACGCGACACGCTGTCGCTGCTCGACCAGCTGATCGCCGGCTCCGAGAGCGACGCGGCCGGAACCGCGCTCGTGAAATACGAACGTGCCGTCGCCCTCCTCGGATACACACATGGTGCGCTTCTGGATGAGGTCGTCGATGCCCTCGGCTCACGCGATGCCGCGGCCGCGTTCGGCTCGGTGGATCGCGTTATTCAGACCGGGCAGGATCCGCGACGATTCGTCGAAGACCTGCTCGAGCGACTCCGCGACCTAATCATCGTGGCGGCGACCTCGGGCAATGCCGCATCGGTGCTGCGGGGGGTTCCCCAGGACCAGCTCGACCGCATGGCATCCCAGTCGACGAGCTTCGGCCAGGCAGAACTGTCCCGGGCTGCGGATGTCGTCAACTCGGCTCTCACAGAGATGACCGGTGCGACATCCCCCAGGCTCCATCTCGAACTGATGGTCGCTCGCATCCTGGTGCCGGCCAGCGATGACAGCCAGCGTGGAGCGCTCGCCAGGGTGGAGCGACTCGAGCGACGCATCGGGGTTGAGGTCACGGGCACGAGTGTGGTCGCGGCCGGGAGCGTGGCCGAGAAGCCCGTGCGGAGCGTCCCGGTGACGACTCCGGCCGAGCCGGCCGTTGCACCATCTGCACCCATGGCACCGATCGCCGCTGCACCGCCGCCGGTACCGACCGCCGCTGCACCGCCCGCCCCGGCGCCGACCGAGGCCCCCGAGGCGCCCGCCGCCCCCGTCGCCCCCGTGGTGCCGGTCACGTTTGCCCAGGTAAAAGACGCCTGGCTCGAGATTCTCGAGGTCGTCAAAGATGCGCGACTCAACGCCTGGATGGTCGTGTTCACCGCGCGGCCGCTCGAACTGCGCGACGGCAGGGTGCTGGTGCTGTCGTTCCCGAGCCAGAAGGATGTCGACGCCCTCAAGCAGCAGGCCGCCCCCGGCCAGGGTGTCGGCGAGCTGCTCAAAAAAGCCTTCGTCCAGGTGCTGGGTTTCGAGCCCGCCTTCATTGCGAGAGTGGATGCCGCGGCAGCACAGCAGCACCCGACTCCGCCGTCCGTAGCCATGGAAGAACCCCCCGCCGACGAGTTCGCACCGACGGAGGGCGGCGGCTGGGCGGTCACCGCCATCCCGGATTCAGAGCCGATGCCGGAGCCGGCCACGGTGTCTGGACTCGGCGGCGAACCCCGATCGCGACCCGCCCGAAAGGCAGAAGCCCCGGCAGAAGCCCCGGCCACAGCCCGAATGGTGACCGCACAGTCTGAGCCGAAAGCGCCGCCCGCCACAAACGCCCGTTACGGCGAGGCCGTGGTCCGCCAGCTTCTCGGTGCCACGTTCATCGAGGAGCAGCCTGTCGCTCCACGGGTAGTACCGATGCCGAAAGACGACTAGCGCATGTATGACGGAATCGTCCAGGAACTCATCGACG
>NZ_JANLVV010000225.1:0-1138 GCF_031364185.1 Salinibacterium sp.
CGTAGTCATCACGGCACCCTTCCCGCCACGCTCACGCGCGGCGCGTCAAGCCGGAAACACCTTTTAATGCACAGTCCCTCTGCGGCTCGCGAAAACTCAGGATCGCGGCCCCAAAGGGCGATGATCTCGGCGCTACTCGAATCGAGAGGGGAGAGTGTTACGGGTTCTCGCACAGATTCACTGTAGGTCCACGGTGGATTTCTCGATTGTCGGCAGTGATGGGATGGATGGCGGGCTAGATGCCTCTTCCGTAACCGTCGAGCAGCCTTTCTGCGAGCGTCGAGAAGGACGCAGTGATGTGAGGTCCCGTCTCGAACTGCCGGTGATACTCGACCGCGAGTTCGATCATGGGTGATCTCCTCAACGCGAGCCGTGATCGAAGGAAACCGACTGCAGTCTCGATCGTGCCTGACCCGACGCCCTGGGTAGCAAATCGGCCAAGGGTCGAGCCGATCACGGCGGCGTCGTTGTAGCGGAGCATTCGAAGAACGTCGCTAGCGTCTTTGGCAAGGACGCGGTCAGGCTTTGGGCCGGACATGCGCTCGGCAAGCTTGATCAGTTTCGCTACGACCAAAGCAGCCGGGCTCGCAACCTTGACCAGCGCGACCCGTGTGTCCTTCGGGTCTAGGGCGAGAAGTTCCATCGTGTTGTTGTCGCGGAGTGCTAGCTCCAACCCCGACGTGCGTCGTGCGGTTCGCCCGCTCTGGCCTTCCAGGGGCGCAGTGCGCCGACTTGACGCGGGCAACGCGCCAAGTCGGCGCCACGAGATCGACCGGGACACCCTCGGGGGAGAACCACGTCCCAGGGTTCGTGTGCGGTCGAAAGCTGGCAGATTCGAGAACCTCGGCAAGGTCGGGGTTCTCGAAGAGCAGGTCCGGATCTACGGCGATGTCGGCATCCGTGGTTGAGGCGGGGAGGCCGGCATCGAGCAGGGGAGTCTGCAAGTAGATTGCCTGAGCCCCGACGAGCACGAGCTCCTCAGACTGCGCGGAGAGTAGCTCTAGACAGCCCAGGAGCACTCGCTGGGCGATGACATACTCGCGCGGAATCGAAGACTCAGGCATAGGGGCCCGTCGGTCGCGAAGCTAGTTCTTCGGCGAAGTCGGAGCCAGCTGCGGCGTAGCGCCCCGACAGCGAC
>NZ_JANLVV010000279.1:0-2036 GCF_031364185.1 Salinibacterium sp.
GGTCGATCGGCCTCGTGCCCGATCGCGCTCACCAACGGCGTCGACAGCGCCGCCGCCGCACGCAGCAACGCCTCATCGCTGAAGACGAGCAGATTCTGGAAGTCGCCGCCGCCCCGCGCGACGATGATCACGTCAACCTCCGGATCGGCATCCAGTATTCGCAGCGCGGAGATGACCTCTCCGACCGCGCGATCACCCTGGACGGCAGCGTGTACAACCCTGAAGGTGACGGCGGGCCAGCGCAGTTGGGCGTTCCGCAGCACATCCTTCTCGGCGTCGCTGTCTTTTCCCGTGACGAGCCCGATGCAGCCGGGGAGGAAGGGCAGCGGCCGACGACGGCTGAACAGCCCCTCCGCGGAGAGCTTCTGGCGCAGCCGCTCGAGTTTTTCGAGCAGGTCGCCGAGGCCGACATGTTTCATGTCGAAAACCTGCATCGACAGCGTTCCGCCCTTGATCCAGTAATTCGGCTTGACCAGCGCAACGACGCGATCGCCCTGCTTCAGGTCATCCGGAAGCTTCGATGTCACTGACGACCAGATGGTGAACGAGATGGTCGCGTCTTCGTCGACGTCTTTCAGCTTGCCGTACACATTCCCGCCGGACCTGCCCCACTGGGCAATCTCACCCTCGACCCAGGCCATGCCGAGCCGTTCGATCCAGCCGCGAATCTTGCCGGCGAATAGTGCCACACCCCAGGGGGCGTCGGCAGTGGGCGGGGGTACCTCGATCGACATGCTGCCAAGGGTAGCTCGCGCTGCCGACGCCCGACGTTTTCCAGCAGCCCACCGGTAGAATCGAACGTGTGACCACCATCTCGAACGGCAACATCTCAGATCTCGAGATGCCACGCGTTCCCGCGCTGCGCAATCGCCTGTCGAACAGGCCCGTGGCGGGCTCGAAGCGAGTGTTGCTGGCGGCACCCCGAGGATATTGCGCCGGCGTTGATCGTGCCGTCATTGCGGTAGAGAAGGCCCTCGAGAATTTCGGGGCCCCCGTGTATGTGCGCAAGCAGATCGTGCACAACATCCACGTCGTGTCGACCCTGGAACAGAAGGGTGCCATCTTCGTCGATGATGTCACCGAGGTGCCGTTCGGTTCACACGTGGTGTTCAGCGCCCACGGCGTCTCGCCCGCCGTCGTGCAGGGTGCTGCCGATCGCGAGCTGCAGACGATCGATGCGACCTGCCCGCTGGTCACGAAGGTGCACAGGGAGGCGACCAGGTTCGCCCGGGATGACTTCGAAATTCTTCTGATTGGTCATACCGGCCACGAGGAGGTCGAGGGCACGATGGGTCATGCGCCCGAGCGCACCACCCTCGTGACGGGCCCGGCCGATGTGCCGAACGTCGTCGTGCACAACCCCGATCACCTGGTCTGGCTTTCGCAGACCACCCTCAGCGTCGACGAGACAATGGAGACGGTGCGTCTGCTGCGCGAGCGCTTCCCGAATCTGCAGGACCCCCCCAGCGACGACATCTGCTACGCCACCCAGAATCGCCAGGTCGCTATCAAGAAGGTGGCACAGGATGCCGAACTCGTGATCGTCGTGGGCAGTGCCAATAGCTCCAATACGGTCCGGCTGGTGGATGTGGCACTCGAGTATGGCGCCAGGGCCGCGTATCGCGTCGACTACGCCAGCGAGATCAGGCAGGAGTGGCTCGACGGGGTGGCCACGGTCGGCGTCACCAGCGGGGCATCCGTGCCCGAAGTGCTGGTGCAGGAGGTGCTGGATGACCTCGCCGACGCTGGTTATGGGGACGTCAGCCAGGTGGTCACGGCAGAGGAGGACCTAATGTTCTCGCTGCCGAAGGAGCTGCGCAAAGACGCCGCCGCCGGCAACCAGGATGAGCGCGCACTCGGCGGCCGCATCCGCCAACTCGACTGGCAGAAAGGCCCAGCCGGGTCAACCGGTGGCTCACCGACTTCTCCCGTCGATCATGACTGACGATCGACCGAGGCCGCAATACGGCGAGTACGCGCCGGTTGGTCTGCCGGCTCCGGCCCCGCTCGATCAGGCGACGGTCACGCCAACCCAG
>NZ_JANLVV010000322.1:0-4030 GCF_031364185.1 Salinibacterium sp.
CTGGCGACCGCGATAGTCGACGCCTGTGTGGCGCCGGAGACGGGTGCGCGTGCGGAGTCGACCCCCCGATTCGTGCGGTCGCTGCTCGAGGCGCGCCCCGGGCATCCACTGCATCTACATTTCACCGACCGGCTCTTTGGCGCATCGACCGAGGATGCGGCCGCGATGTTTGAGCGTATTGCCGCCCGCACGCCCGTATCGGTTACCGTGCATGACGTGCCCCAGTTCTCGGACGGAGCAGCAAACCTGCCTCGCCGACGCGAGTGCTATCGCCGCGTGCTCGCCGCCGCTCGGGGCGTTGCGTGCAATAGCGCCCACGAAGTCTGCCTCCTGCAGGAACTCGACATCCTCACGGCGGGCCCGCGGCCAACGGTGATCCCACTCGCGGGGAATCGGCCGTCCGGTGCCGCAATCGACCCGAATGGCTTCGACGCGGTTGCCGCCCTCGTGGGGTTCGTCTACCCCGGCAAGGGTCATCTCGAGGTGATCGACTCAGTAGCGCGAAGAGGAGGTGGGCTCGACGTGATCGCGCTGGGGGCGGCGTCCGTCGGGCATGAGGCTGACGTCATGTCACTCGCGAATCATGCTCGATCGCACGGCATCACCTTCGGCGCCACGGGCTACCTTTCCGACGTCGAGCTTCACCAACGCTGCTCCCGAGCGGCGGTGCCGATCGCCGCCCACCAACACATGTCTGCGTCGGCGTCAATCCTCACCTGGCTGTCGGCGGGACGACTCCCGCTTGTCGCCGATTCTCGTTACGCACGAGAGATGCAGGCCCTCAGACCCGGCACGATGACGCTCTTCGCCGCGGAGGGAATGGATGCCGCGATAGCCACCGCGCTGGCCGATCCAGCGTCGACGATTTTGGCTGTGGATGCCATGACCGCCCCGTATTTCTCCGACGCGGCCGGCTCGTACCTGAACTGGTGGGCGGCACTCTCGTGGTAACGGTGGATGCCCCGCCGTCGGGTCATGCCATCACGGCGAATCGCTGGGACCGGCTGGATGGGGTGCGGCCCGATCCACTGCCGACCGTGTCGGTCATCGTCGTCCACTTCGAGCAACAGCCTCAGCTGGATCGCACCCTGCTCGCGCTCGAACGGCAGTCATACCCGCGCCATCTGCTGGAGGTGATCGTGGTAGACGATGGGTCGCGAACGGCCCCCACGGTGCCAGCGGGTGTTCGTCTGCTTCGTCAGGAAGATCGGGGTTTTCGAGCCGCGGCGGCCCGCAATGCGGGCGCCGGGGTGGCTCATGGCCGCATCCTCTGTTTCCTTGATGCCGACACCACGCCAGAACCCGACTATGTGATGGAGGTGGCTCGACTGCCGTCACTTGCGGCCGACGCCGTCACCGTCGGGTTGCGACGCCACGCCAATCTCGCCGCGGCACCGGTCGACGATCGAATAGAAGTGGTGGGGCCAGCGCTCGAGCTTCCGGCCCCTGAATGGCTCTCGCGTGCCTACGACCGTACCGGTGACCTTCTCGAGGTCGATCACCGGTCCTACCGCTACCTCATTGGGGCCGTGCTCGCCTGCAGCCGCGCATTCTTCGATGAGACCGGAGGATTCGACGAGTCATTCACCGACTACGGCGGGGAGGATTGGGAATGGGGCTATCGCGCCTGGCTCGCCGGGGCGATCTTCGCTTACGTGCGAAGCGCGGTGGCGTGGCATGACGGCCCCGAGTGGTCAGCGCGACCGGATGCCGATGACTCCCGCCAGCGCCGGAAGAATGGGGAAGCGCTGAGGCTCGCCCGGTCGATCCCGGCGACCGGGAGCAGCGGTCGCGGATTGTGGTCACACACCGCTGACGTCGTGATCGAGATTCGATCGAGCTCCAGTCCGGCGGCGCTGTACATCTGTGTGGACAGCATTCTGGAAGCCGTCCCGCACGCGGTAGTGGTGCTGCCCGATAGTTCGCTCGACTCAGTCATCGACGATCCGCGCGTGGTGAGTCGGGCCGACGCAGTCGGGCATCCACTGGCGCGGGTCACCGTCGATGTCCACCGACCACTGAAAGTCGACCCGGAACTGTTTCGACTCGAGGTTGAACGGGTGGCGTCGGGGTGCGGCGACGCGGCCGATATCGTCGCGCGGGATCACTCGGGCGCCGTGCTTATCGAGATCCGTTCACAGCGCGCTCGCCGCCGCCGAGCCCGATGGAAACGGGACGAGCTGTTCCCGACCCACGACGTAGTCGCCGAGTGGATCGTCGCCCTCAACAACGAACCCGATCTGGAGGCGTATCTCGGCGGCTGGAGCTGAGCCGTCAGCGGTGTCGTAGCGGGCAGGAGCCGCGCCATCCGAGTGCCAAACCGAAACGCTCTATCGCCAGGTCGGCAGCCACCAGTGCGCTGCCAGCCAGAAATAGTCCAGTCGCATGCCCGTCCAGACCGGCCAGTAGAAGGCACTGACCGCGAGGGCGATGGCAAGAAAAATGATCGTGATCCGGATGCCACTGAGCCGCCGCCAACTCGGATCCCGCGCGTTGCCCAGCAGAATTCCGACCACCGCCGTCAGCGCCAGGATCAGGTACGGCTCGAACGCGATCGTGTAGAACTGGAACACAGTGCGGTTCAGGTACAGCAACCAGGGCAGGTAGCCGGCGGCGAGACCGGCAAGGATCAGGCCCACCCGCCACTCCCGGAAGCGCAGCAGCCGGTAGACGAGGTAGAGCGCGGCGGCCGTCGCGGCCCACCAGATGATCGGGTTGGCGATGCCCGAGATGGATTCGCCGCCGGTGGCGTCCCCTTGGTAGTACATGCTCGTCGGACGCAACATCAACAGCCAGGTCAGCGGATTCGCCTGGTACGGGTGCGGGCGCATTTCGCCAACGTGGTAGTTATACACGCTGACCTCGAAGTGCCAGAAGCTTTGCAGCGACAGCGGCACCCACGAGAGCGCTCCCGTCCATGCGTTACCGTCGCCCGCGGCCCACTGCCGCGAATATCCGCCGGATGTGACGAACCAGCCTGTCCACGTGATCAGGTACGTGAGTAACGCTGCCGGCACGGTGAGCAGGAAGCTGACGGGGGCCTGCCGGAGGATCGTGCCACTGAGCCAAAACGGGATACCCGCGCGGCGGCGCGCCAGCGCATCCACCACCAGGGTGTAGACGGCCAGGGCCGCCAAAAAATAGAGCCCGCTCCACTTGATGGCGGTCGCGGCGCCGAATGCCACGCCCGCGGCGACCAGCCAGGGCCGCCACCAGATCGCGGGGCCCCAGCTCCCCTCTTTTCGGGTGAGCCAGAGATCGAGGCGTTTCTGGGTCCATCCACGATCGAGCAGGATCGCCGCGAAACCGAGCAGCGCGAACAGCATGACGAAGTTGTCAAGCAGCGCCACCCGGCTCATCACGATCGCGTTGCCGTCGATGGCGAAGAGCAGGCCGGCGATCGTGGCCAGCAGCATCGAGCGGAACAGCATGTGGGCGACGACCATCAGCAGAACCACGGCGACGATGCCCGCGAGCACGGTCGCGACGCGCCAGCTCGCCGGGTTATCGGGCCCGAGCCAGCCCATCCCAAGCCCAATCAGCCACTTGCCGAGCGGCGGATGCACCACGAATCCCGGGGCGGCGGTGAAGATGTCCGTCTCGCCAGCGCTAAACCGCGCATCGGCCTCGGCGGGCCACGACCCCTCGTAGCCGAGGTTGACCAGCGTCCAGGCATCCTTCACGTAGAAGGTCTCGTCGAACACCAGCGATGCAGGATGCCCCAGGCCGAACAATCGCGCGACCGCGGCGATCACCACCACCAGTGCGGGCGCGCCCCAGCGGGCCAGCCTGTGCACCGCAAGGGACTGCCTCAACCACCAGTCATCGAGGCGGGAGCCGACCGGCTCGCTCTCTCGCGTCGCGTCACTAGTGCTCGCGACCACTGCGTCGAAGTCGGTGGGCGCAGGGGTTGTCATCCCCGTAAGCATAAATGTTGGGATGGATGCGCGGTGCCCTCGTGCGGCGCGATCCCGCGCCGCCGCCGCGCCGCCGCCGTCGGCCCGCCGCCGCCGCCGCTGCCGCCGTCGGC
>NZ_JANLVV010000329.1:0-4409 GCF_031364185.1 Salinibacterium sp.
TCACAACGATGACCAACATCGTCTCGGCGGCGGGTGGCCACGACATCCTCGTCTTGCCCCCGATCTGCGCACACCCTCGGGACCTGCCGGCTGGGCGAGACGGCCGACGTCGGGGTCGTCGATGCCGACGGTCGGAGCTTCGACATCCCGAACCTCTGGATCTGCGACAACTCGGTGTTCCCGAGCTCGCTGTCTGCGAACCCGGCCCTCGCGACGATGGCACTCTCGCTCCGCACCGCGGATGCCATGCTCAGCGTGGCGCGATAGGGCGACGGATGGCAGCCTCGAGAACCCGCACAGACGGCTATGTCGATCTGCGGGATTATGCCGCGATCGGGGACGGTAGAACGGTCGCTCTGATAGCGCGCGACGGTAGCGTCGACTGGCTTCCCATTCCCGATATGGATTCCACCCCGGTTTTCGCCCGGTTGCTGGATGCCGAGGGCGGCGGTGAGATCGAACTTGCGCCGACGGACCCGTACACCGTACGACGCAGCTACGTCAGTGGGACGAACGTGCTTCGAACGACCTTCACCACGGGCTCCGGGGTCGCGCGCGTCACGGACGCCCTGGTCACCGGCCTCGCGGGACGCTTGCCGTGGGTCGAGCTGGCGCGTCGAATCGAGGGGATCAGCGGCGTCGTGAAGTTCCGCTGGCGGGTCGCGCCGGGCACCCGTTTCGCCTCGTCGTCGCCCTGGGTCGAACACGGCCCCCTCGGCAAGATTCTGCGAATCGACACGGTCAACCTCACCGTGCAAGGCATCGAGCATGGGCCTCGGGGTGGCGGCGATCGCGCGATCGCGGGCGGGTTCACGACGTTGAAAGGGTCGCGACATCTGCTGGTCGTCGCGGGAACATCTGACGGCCCACTTCCCATTCCGGTCGGAGAATATACGGATGCCGCCGTCGACCGGACCATCGCCGCATGGCGCGCCTGGTCGAAGGAATTCAGCTACGACGGCCCGTGGGCGCGTCATGTGCAGCGTAGCGCGCTCGCGCTGAAGCTCCTCATGTACGCCTCTACCGGCTCCATCGCTGCGGCGCCGACCACCTCGCTGCCCGAAAGCCTGCGCGGAGGCAAGAACTGGGACTACCGCTACGCGTGGGTGCGCGATCTCGCCTATACCGTCCACTCGCTGGTGCGGTTCGGGCTGCGGGAGGAGACGCATTCGGCGGTGGCCTGGCTGCTCCGGGTGCTTAAGGATCACGGTCCCGAGCTCCAGATCTTCTACACGCTCCGCGGTGAGCTCACCGAGGAGATCACCATGCACCAGGTTCCGGGATGGCGCGGGATCGGCCCGGTCGTCTCGGGAAACCGGGCAGCCGGTCAGGTGCAGCTCGGGGTCTTCGGCGACCTTTTCGACGTGATTCGCATCTACGTCAACGCGGGCAATGTGCTGGACGTGGAGACGGGCCGGCTGCTGGAATCCTTCGCCGAACGCACCGCCGGACTCTGGCGACAGGAGGACGCGGGGATGTGGGAGCTCAAGGAACAGCACCACAACACCTCATCGAAGATGGGCTGCTGGCAGGCGCTGGATGCTGCGGCCCAGCTGTGCGAGGACGGGCACATGCCAGGCGATGCGAAGCGATGGCGAGCCGAATGTGACGAGATCCGCGCCTGGATTGACGAGCACTGCTGGTCGGACGCGCTGCAGGCCTACGTCGCCTACGCCGGAGACGAGAGCCTGGATGCTTCGGTGATGCTGCACGCGACGAGCGGCTTCGACCGCGGGCCGCGTATGTCGTCAACCATCGACGCCATCCGAAACGAGTTGGGCCACGGCCCGCTGGTCTATCGCTACAGCGGGGCCGACCAAGAGGAGGGAGCCTTCGTCGCCTGCTCCTTCTGGATGGCAAGCGCACTCGCCTGCGTCGGTCGCCACGACGAGGCCACGGCGCTCATGGACGAACTCGTCGAGCTCTCGAACGACGTGGGTCTTCTCGCCGAGATGATCGAGCCGAGCGATCGCTCGTTCCTCGGCAATCTGCCCCAGGGCCTCAGTCACATTGGGCTCATCAACGCGGCCATCACCATCGAAGAGCTCTCGGGTGCCGACGGCGCATCCCGCTCAGCAAGGAGACAAAAATGACAGACCCCATCGCGACACCCTCCCCCACGAAACCAGACCAGTACACCTTCGGCGATCCGCGCACCCGCTACCCCGTCATCAGCCCACCCGTCCAGCAGCAAGACGAGCCCGGCATCCAGTCGCAGATGACACCGGTGCCCGACCTCGGCGAGGAGACGTACCGCGGAACCGGCCGACTCACCGGCCGGCGTGCCTTGATCACGGGAGCAGACTCCGGCATCGGTGGCGCAGTGGCTATCGCTTTCGCGCGCGAGGGAGCCGATATCACGATGTCGTACCGCCCAGAAGAGGAGTCGGATGCGCGTCACATTGCCGACGTCATCAAGCGGGCCGGTCGGACCGCGACTTTGGTGCCCGGCGATCTCACCGACCCGGCCTACTGCCGAGCGCTCGTCGACACGGCGGTGAACGCCATGGGCGGACTCGACGCGGTCGTCAACGTCGCCGGCAAGCAGGTGTGGCAACCCACGCTCGCGGAGCTCAGCGATGAGCAGTTCGAGCAGACCTACGCGACGAACGTCTTCGCCCTCTTCTGGATCGTCAAGGCGGCCGTGCCTCACCTCGAACCCGGTTCGACGATCATCAACACCGCGTCGCTCGAGGCCTACACCCCCGCAGCGGATCGATTGGACTACGCGAGCACCAAAGGCGCAATCAATAACCTCTCCAAGGGGCTGGCCCAGCAGCTCATCCCGAACGGCATCCGAGTCAATGTCGTTGCACCAGGGCCGACCTGGACCGCGCTTCAGGTCACGCGCGGCGTGGACCCGGAGACGCTCCCCCAGTTCGGATCCAGCGAGACGTTGATGGGACGAGCCGCGCAACCGGCAGAGCTGGCTCCGGCGTATGTGTTTCTCGCCTCCGCGGAATCCAGCTTTGTCGTCGGGGAGACCCTCAACGTGAACGGCGGGATGAACACACCCTAGGAGCAGCCGCCAGCCAAGTGGTCGAAGCTTGTTCCGTTGTACGGCCACCGGTATTGGTCAGCTGATCCCCTCGGACCTTCCGCACTCACGATGCCCGGGCACCTGAGTGCGTACTTCGTGTGTTGTGACTCGATTGAACGTTTATCTTCCGGACACCTCGGATGTCTGGCCGGCAGTTCGGCTAGGGAGCTATGTGGGCAGGCTCAGCAGACCGTCTCGGTATCATGCGAGGTATGCCGATCACACTGGAAAATGTAGGAATCACCGTCCGCGACATTGACGCGACTATTGAGTTCTTCACCGACCTCGGGCTCACGCTCGTCGGTCGTGACACGATCAGCGGCGACTGGGCCGACACCGCCGTCGGCCTCGACGGCAACCACGCCAAGATAGCGGTGCTCACAACACCAGACGGTCATGGTCAGATCGAACTCTTCGAATATCTCCACCCCGACGCGATCGAGACGCAACCTACTCTCCCCAATGAGATCGGGATGCACCGCGTCGCGCTCTCTGTCGACGACATCGATGTGGCTCTTGAGATAGCCGCGAAGCACGGCTGCTTTCCGCTTCGCGGGGTGGCGACCTACCAGGATGTCTACAAGCTCACGTATCTGCGCGGTCCGAGCGGGATCCTCGTGATGCTCGCCCAGGACCTGACGAAGGGCTGACGGTCGGTCGTTTCAATCGGAGAGTGGTGCTCAACTCGATGAGCAAACCTTTGAGCACCGACTGCCACACGTGAAGGTGTGCTCAGGTGGCCCATTAGCGTTCGTACACATCGCTTCTGTATCCAAGAGTCACAATGGCCACGAGCAGGACGTCATCCTGAATCGTGTAGATGATGCGGTAGTTGCCTACACGAACCCGCAGCCCGGGCCGGCCCTGGAGAGCTCTGGCCCCGGGTGGACGCGGATCTTCCCCGAGAAGTGCGATAGCCCCACGGATCCGATCACGATCCTGATGATCTATCCGCTTCAACGCGCGGATCGCAGCAGGTCGCAATTCGATCCGATATGTCATACCCAGCCCAGGTCAGCCTTGACCTGGGCCCAAGGGATATTCGGCCCCTCTTCGGCCATTGCCTCATCGAATGCCGCGGCGTCTTCAGCGTCCTCAAGCGCTTCCAGCATCCGCTCGTACCGTTCTGGGCTGATGACCACGGCGGCGCGTTGGCCACGGCGCTCGATGAATACCGCCTCGGCGCTGGCTCGGGCGATCACGTCCGAGAAGTGCTTTCGTGCATCCGCGATGCTGACATTTGACATGCTCCAATTGTACATCGTGTACGGCATGATGTACATCACGAGGGCTATCGATAGCGCCCTCGGTACCGATCACCGGACCGCCGCAATCCCCGTGATGTCATTGCCGATCACCAGAATGTGCA
>NZ_JANLVV010000004.1:0-8288 GCF_031364185.1 Salinibacterium sp.
GTGCTGTTCTTCGACAGCAACGGAACGCTCATCATCGAGCACACCTGGCCCGCACCCGGAATCAGATACGTCGGCAATGGGAAACCCCGAGGGCGACGACCCCAAACACTCTAAACGTCACCGATGTCCTGACACACCAAACCGTCACCGATGTCCTGACACAAAACCGTCACCGATGTCCTGAGACATCACAGTTCACCGGCCAGTTCACCGGCCAGGGAAGTGTTCAGTTCGCTGAAAAGCAATCCCGACCTGTACTCTCGATTACATTTCCTATAGGTTGTGAGGAGGGTGTCAATGGTGACCCCGGGAGAAAGGCAAACATGAAGTTTTCTTCACACTTGCGTCGCCGTTCAAGGGGCTTGATGCTCCTGACGGCCACGGTAGCCGCCCTTGGTCTGCTCGTGTCGGGAGCCCCGGCCGCCACTGCCGCCGACTCACAAGCGCAGCAGTGGGTGAAAGACAATCCGTTCGGGATGTTCCTCCACTACGGACCGGGTACCTACACCGGTCGCCAGTGGAGTAACGACCCCCGCACAGACACCGGCAGGTCGGACTTCAACCCGACGCAAACCGTTAACACCGATCAGTGGGCAGCCACGATGAAGTCAGCGGGCATGACCTTCGGTGTGCTGACAGCCAAACACCACGACGGATTCGCCCTCTGGCCCACCGCCTACTCCACCTATGACATCGCCGAATCCCCCTACCAGAACGGCAACGGGGACATCGTTCGCGACTACACAAACTCGATGCGAGCCGCAGGCCTCAAGGTGGGAATCTACTTCTCCATCTGGGACCAGTACAACGGCGACACAACGGCACTGGTCAAGAACCAGCTGCGCGAGCTGCTACAAAACTACGGAACCATCGACTACCTCTGGTTCGACGGCTGGGGCTGGCACGTTCCTTACTCCACGATCAACTACGACGAGGTACGAAGCTACATCCGCAGCATTTCGCCCACGACGGTGGTTGCGAATAATGACCATCAGCAAAACACCGCTACAACCGATGTGATGGTGTGGGAGACACCCTTCGAAGGCCTTCCCCAGCAGGATGCACGAGTGAAAGACACCTCTGACACTCTCGACACGAACAGCTCATGGTTCGCGGCCCCATACACTGGGGCACCCAAGCCAGCCCAGACCGTCGCCGACACGGTTACCAGTGTGAACCAGAGGAATAGTCTCTACCTGCTGAATGTTGGGCCCGGGAAGGATGGCACCATTTCGGCGCCATACGCGTCACGCCTGACCGAAATTGGGTCGATTCTGCGTCAGCCGAAAGTTGGACTGACGGCAACAGCAACACAGTCGTCGACGGCGTTCGGAGGAGCGGCCAGTCGAGCAAACGATGGCAACACCGACGGAAACTTCTCGGCATCCTCGGTCTCGCACACAGGCAGTGACCAGTACGCCTGGTGGGACGCAAACCTCGGCAGCACCGCGAGAGTCTCCAGCGTCGAGGTACACAACCGAGACTCTTATGGCGACCGACTGTCGGACTATTGGGTGATGGTCTCTGACCGGCCCTTCACCACAGGATTGTCACCTACAGCACAGGCGGCCCAGCCTTGGGTCTGGTCAAGTCACCAAACCACACAGGCGGGTACTCCGACTACGGTCAAAATTCTGGAAGGGAAGATGGGTCAGTATGTCAGAATTCAGCTCGCCGGAACCGGCTATCTGGCCCTCGCCGAAGTGAAAACACTCGGCACCAGGAATCTCATCGCGGGCTCAACGGCATCACAGTCGTCGACAGCTTTTGGCGGCGCGGCCGCCCGAGCAATTGACGGCATCCTCACCGGCGACTTCGCGTCGAACTCGGTCACGCATACCGGTGACGAGCAGTACCCCTGGTGGGGTGCCGACTTTGGCAGCGCGGCAAAGGTCTCCACTGTGGAGGTCTACAACCGTACTGAATCAAACGCTGAACGACTCTCGGATTACTGGGTGATGGTCTCCGACAGACCATTCACCGCCGGGTTGTCGCCCGCCGCGCAAGCCGCCCAAAGTTGGGTGTCATCAAGCCATCAGACGACGCAAGCGGGAAGCCCCGCCGCGGTCACGATCCCCGGCGGCAAGGTCGGCCAGTACGTCAGAGTCCAACTCGCCGGAACTGGATCCCTCGCTCTCACCGAAGTGAAAGCGTTTAGCGCCGAGAATCTAGCTTTCGGTAAGACAGCAACGCAATCGTCGACGGAGTACGGAGGCGCGGCTAGCCGAGCAAACGACGGCAACACCAACGGAATCTTCTCGTCGAGGTCGGTCTCTCATACCGGCAACGACCAGTACGCCTGGTGGGATACCAACCTCGGTACGGCGTCGAATGTCTCCAGCGTGCAGATCTACAACCGTAGCGATTTGAACGCCGAGCGACTGTCGGACTATTGGGTAATGGTCTCCGATCGGCCCTTCACCGCAGGGCTGTCACCCACCGCACAAGCGGCCCAAAGTTGGGTATGGTCTAGCCACCAAACCACACAAGCCGGAAGCCCCACCACGATCGCCATCCCCGGCGGGAAGACCGGCCAGTACGTGAGAGTCCAACTGGCTGGAACCGGCTTCCTCGCCCTCGCCGACGTGAGAGTGCTCGGCTAGTAGCAGAAACATACTGAAGGCGGTCGCGCTCATCGCGCGGCCGCCTTCATTCTGTCCTCAGAATAGTCAACGACCGGGCGAAACGACTAGACCAGAGAGTCCCGCCAGGCCGCATGTAATTGCGCAAAGCGCCCCCTGCCCGCAATGAGATCGCGCGGCGTGCCATCTTCGACGATGACTCCATGCTCCATGACCAGCACGCGATCGGCGATCGCCACCGTCGACAGCCGGTGCGCGATGATGATCGCGGTGCGGTCGGCGAGCAGCGTCGTGAGGCCCTCCTGCACGAGTCGCTCTGACGGGATGTCGAGAGATGCGGTCGCCTCATCCAGAATCAACACCACCGGATCGGCGATGAATGCGCGCGCGAACGAGAGCAACTGCCGCTGGCCCGCAGACACCCGACCGCCACGTTTATTCACGTCGGTGTCGTAGCCGCCGGGCAGCGATTCGATGAACTCGTGCGCCCCCACAGCCTTCGCGGCACGCACGATCTCATCACGCGTGGCCTCCGGTTTGCCGAGCGCGATGTTGTCGGCGACGGTGCCCGAGAACAGGTACGCCTCCTGCGTGACCATCACGATGGCGCGGCGCAGGTCTTTCGGGTGCAAGTGGCGCAGGTCGATTCCATCGAGCGAGATGACGCCGTTCGAGGGGTCGTAGAACCTCGAGATGAGCTTCGCCAGTGTCGACTTGCCTGCTCCAGTCGAACCCACCAGTGCGATGGTCTGGCCGGCCGGTAGGTCGAGGTCGAATTGAGGCAGGATGACCCGGTCATCCCGATACGCAAACTCGACCCGCTCAAATCTCACGTGACCCTGTGCCGATCGCAGGTCGATGGGGGTGGTCGGGTCTGCCACGCTCGGTTCCTCCTCAAGCACCCCGGAGATCTTCTCCAGCGCGGCCGCCGCCGACTGGTACGAGTTGTAGAACATCGCCATCTCCTGCGCAGGAGCGAAGAATTGCCTGGCGTAGAGCACGGTCGCGAGCAGTAAGGGCACCGCAAACGTGCCTTCGGCTACACGCAACCCCCCGATCAGCAAAATCATGGCCAGCGTAACGTTGCCGATCAGCACCAGGCCGGGATCGAAGATTCCGAACAACTGGATGACACGGCCATTGGTGACCCGATAGTTCTCCACGAGACCCGCGAACTCGGTCCCGTTTCGCTTCTCCTTGCGGAACGCCTTGACCGCCCTGATGCCTGTCATCGTCTCGACGAACTGCACGATCAACTGGGCAGAGGCCGTTCTGGTGTTGCGGAACGACTTCTGCGAGCGCTTCTGGAACCACCGCGTAAGCAGCGCGAGTGGTCCGATCGCCGCAAACAGCACCAGCCCGCTCACCCAGTCGAGCGAGAACATGGCGATGGCGATGAACAGCATGTACAGCGCACCCTGCACCAGCTCGTTAATACCGGAATCCAGAAGCTCCTTGATCGCGTCGAGGTCACTGGTCTGCCGGGCGATGATGCGCCCGGAGGTGTACTTCTCGTGAAACTCCAGCGACAGCCGCTGGGTGTGCAGGAATACGCGCTTGCGCAGGTCAAGCAGAATTGCCTGGCTAATACGAGCGGTCAGCACGGTGTACCAGGAGATGAGTGACGCCCCGATTACAGCCGTGGCCAGGTACGCACCGACGGCCAGAGCCAAGGGCACCCAATCGTTTTCGACCAGAGCAGGCAGCCCCTGGGCAAGTCCAAAGGCGATCAGTGCCGGGCCCGCAACCTGGGCCGCCGTGCTCACCACAACAACAACCATGGTCAGGATGACCCGGGCCCTCAGTGGTCGCACCAACGAGCCGAGCAGCCGCAGGGAACGCTGCCGAATCTGCCGACTCTCGTCCTTCGTGAAATCGTTGCGCTCTTCGCCTTCGACACCGATGACACTCATGAGCTGACCTCCGATCGACTCTGCTGTTGTTCGTCTTCGAGGCTCGAGATGACAAAGCGGTAGTGCTCACTGGATGCCAGCAGCTCGGAATGGGTTCCGACCGCGGTGATGCGGCCGTCCTGCAGCAGCGCCACCCGGTCAGCGAGCATGACAGTGGATGGCCGGTGGGCGACGATGAGTGCGGTGGTCGAGGCGAGCACCCTCCGCAAGGCCGCCTCCACGAGCGCCTCGGTATTGACGTCGAGTGCAGACAACGGATCGTCGAGCACCAGCACCGACGGCTTTGCCGCGACCGCGCGGGCGAGCGCGAGTCGCTGGCGCTGGCCGCCGGACAGGCTCAGTCCTTCTTCGCCGACCCTGGTGTCAACGCCATCGGGCAGGTCGTGAACGAACGACGCCTGCGCGATGTCGATGGCCTCGGCGAGATCGTCGGCCGTGGCATCCGGTCGCCCCAAAAGCACGTTGTCGCGCACACTAGCCGAGAAGAGTGTCGCGTCTTCGAACGCCATTGCCATTAGGGTGCGCAGTTCGGTGAGCCTGAGGTCGCGCACGTCGACGCCGTCGATCGCGATCGAGCCGTGCGTTACGTCGTACAGTCGCGTGGTGAGCGCCGTGAGCGTGGACTTACCCGAGCCCGTGAGGCCCACGAGCGCCATGGTCTCGCCGGGTTCGATCGTCAGGGTGACGCCGTTGACGATATCAGGCACCCGCTCGGGCGAATCCTGATACCTGAAGTGCACATTGTCGAAGACCAAGCGGCCTTTCGGGTCGGCAACAGTTTTCGGCTCGTCGGGGTCGATGATGCTGTTCTCGGTGTCCATCACCTCGAAGAATCGGTCGGTCGCGGTACGCGCGTCGAAGGTCATCGACAGTAGGAAGCCGATCGACTCGACCGGCCAGCGCAGCACGGTCGCCGTCGCAAAGAACCCGACGAGGTCACCGACGGTAATCTGCCCATTGACGGCCAGCCACACGCCGCCGAGCAGGCCGAGTGCGAAGGTGACATCGGGCACCAGCAGCAGCCACAACCAGATCCCGGCGATGGCCTGCGCTTTCTCGATCTCTGTCCCGCGGAGCATCTCGGCCTGGTGCGAGAAATTCTTCAGAGCGTACTTTCCCCGGCCAAAGGCCTTGAGCACCCGGATACCGTGCACGGATTCCTCGACCGTTGTCGCCAGGTCGCCCGCCTGATCCTGGCTTCGACGCGCCACCACGGAGTATTTGTTCTCGAACAGAAAGCCGTAGATCCACAGCGGAATCGAGCACAGCACGAACAGCACGCCGAGAATCCAGGAGATGTTGAACAGAAACACGAAGCCGACCACGATCATGACCACGTTGACGACGAGCAGCACCAGGCCGAACGAAATCCAGCGCCGGATGAGGTTCAGGTCGCTGACCGCTCGCGACAACAGCTGTCCGCTCGGCCAGCGATCATGGAAGCTGACCGGAAGGTGCTGAAGCTTCGTGTAGAGCGCGTTGCGCATCCGGGCCTCGATATGGGTGCCGGGGGTCAGCACGAAGAATCGACGCAGGAACACCATGACCGCCTCGAGAATTCCGAGAGCCAAAACAAGGGTGAACGCCGGCCAAATCTGCTGGGAATCGCCGGACTGCAACGGGCCGTCAACGAGGCCACGCAACACCTGCGGGATGAGAAGGGCGACAATACCGGCGGCAAGACCGGTGATCATGCCCAGGTAGATGCGGGGCATCGCGGGTTTCGCGTACGAATACAGCCGGCGGATGGCCGCGAACGTGCCCACGGGTGTGGAGCGACCCGGTGGGGTCGTGGAGTCAGGCATAAAGATCCCTTATGGGAGGAGGCGTTACGGTGCCTCGAGACAGCGAATGAGGTGGATGGCGGGCGTCGTATGCAGGCGACGCCCCGGCGAAGGCGGTGTAGCGGGCAGCGCTCCAGCTAGACGGCGCTGGAGCTCAGGGGCGCCGTGTGCACGCGCGGCGTGACGGCGTCGGCCCCAAGAACGGCACCCACGGTCGCAATCGAGCGGATCCTGGCGGTGACTGTGTTCTTCATGGTGCCCTCCCGGCTTATGTATGGTGTGCTCCGAGTCTCGCAGGGCGGGCCCGGGCAGCCCTACAGAATATGCCCGATCGCAGGTGAAGCGCAATAGTCGATCACGGCTCATAATCGGTAACCAGGACGGGCACCTAGCCCAGGCGCACCGACAGACAGGTGACGCAGCCCTCAAGCTTCTCGAACTCGCTCACGTCGACGGTGACCACGGTGTACCCGAGATCCTCGACCAGCGCGATGGACAGTGGCACGGACGCCGCCATCAGCACGGTGTCGGCAGACAGCACCACCACGGCTGCCCCTGGCTCCGGCATCGCGAGGAAGCGGCCGAAGGCCTGCGGATTATCCACATGGTCGAGATATCCGATGACTGTGCCATCAGGCAGGGCGGTCACCGCACTTTTGAGGTGCAGCACCTTCGTGACGGGGACGGCGACCACGGTGTATCCCAGCTTCGTCGCGAAGGCCCTGAACTGGCGGATGCCCTCCGCGTTCGTGCGCCCTCCGCGACCGACGTAGATCGTGGCATCCACCACCAGCACATCGCCGCCATCGAGCGTGCCGGGCTCGAGGATCTCGCGCAACCTCAGACCGGCCTTCCTGGCTGCCGGGCGCACCGCGTCGGTCTCCCCGCGGCGACTTTCGGCTCCGGGGCGGGTGATGATGGCGGTGCCCCCGAGCACGACCACCGCATCCTCGATGAACACCGCGTCGGGGTGTTCGTCGGCGGCGGGCAACTCGACGGTCTCGAACCCCGCGGTGACCAGGGCTTCGACGTAGTTGTCCCACTGCTCGTCGGCCAGCAACTCATCGAGCTCGGCCCGCTCGATGTGGGTGACCTGGCCCTCTGACAGGGTCGACGATGGTTGCCGGATGAACGCGACGCGGTGTCCCCGGCGCGACACGATCGCTGTGAAGGCCCACCGCCCGGCGGTCGCGGCCACGGCCCCCGCGACGGCAAAGTACAGCAGATTCGTGCCCAGCAGGCTCGCCACGACGAAGCCCATCCCCTCAGCGGTCAGAGGCGTTGCCGCCGCCACCGCGTAGAGCGTACCCAGAAATGTCGAGACGACACCGGCGATCAGTCCGGCGCCGAACGCAACAGGCCAGAGCCGGTTCGCCCCGAGGAACGCCGCGACCGAATAGAGCACGAACAGCACGAGACTCGTCGCAAGGAAGTAGTCACTGATCGGGATGATGTTCGCGGCGGTCGCACCGTTCGAGACGAAGAACACCAGGACGGTCACGAGATGAGTCACCGTGGCGACGACGAAACCCGAGATCACCGCCGCCGCGAGTCGACGACCGAGGGGCAGGGGGCGAGAGTTGATCGCGGAGTGCATCCCCATAACCTACCGACTCGCGGCTCTGCGCGGCCTGTACGCGGCGGGCCCAGCACCGCGGCGCTCGCGGCGGGCCCAGCACCGCGGCGGGAGAAACACTCGCGCGGCGGGAGTCCCTACTCCCGCCGCGCGAGATTTGCTCCCGCCGCGGGGGCGTTTTCCCCCGCCGCGAGCCCACGGGCGCCTGCGGACCTCAGTGGAAGAAGTGGCGCTCGCCCGTGAAGTACATGGTGACGCCGGCCGCATTGGCTGCGGCGATCACCTCGTCGTCGCGGATGGAGCCGCCCGGCTGCACCACCGCCGTGACGCCAGCGGCAAGCAGAATCTCGAGCCCGTCAGCGAAGGGGAAGAATGCGTCACTGGCGGCTACCGAACCTGCCGCGCGGTCGCCAGCCCGAGTCACGGCGAGCTG
>NZ_JANLVV010000015.1:0-2901 GCF_031364185.1 Salinibacterium sp.
GGCCGGGCGACAGTACTCCCAGACGAACCAGGTGATCTTCGGCGCTTTCAGCGATGCCGCACCTGACCAATGGGGAGAAAGAATAATCGACGCAAACCATGCATTGCACCAAAGAGCAGACCTACAGTTGCCTCGACGCCTTGGCGCGTTCGACTATCTCCTGGGGGTATCTGACGCCTCGAGAATGGGGGCACTGCGATTTCGCGATGCCGACGGCTGGTGCTCTGCTGAGCGCCAGGTGCCTAACGTGCACGATCTGGCGAGGATTGTTGCGGCCGCACGCAGATATGAGGCTGATGAGGCGAGCGACGACGATGTCGAGTACTTGGGCGACATAGCTACCAGTCCCGGCGGAGCGCGCCCGAAAGCCAATGTGGTGCTTGCATCCGGAGAGCTGGCGCTCGCGAAGTTGCCGCACTCGGAGGATGGTGATGTCGATACTGAGGCGTGGGAGGCCCTGGCCCTCTCGATGGCGTCGAATGCGGGCATCCACATTTCACCGTTCGCCCTTCACACGGTCTCGCATGAAAAATCGGTTTTGGTTGTCAACCGGTTCGACCGCCGAGGGCGCGATGAACGTCTGGGCTATGTTTCAGCAGCAACGGCGCTGGGTATCGGGGCGAACGACGACGACCGCATCACATATGAAGAGTTCGCCGACGTTATCGCCGAGCTCTCGGCACAACCGTCTGCCGACCTTCACGAGATGTTCGCGAGGGTCGCACTTACCGTTCTCATCAACAATGTCGACGACCATTGGCGCAACCATGGGTTTCTTCATGATGCCTCGGGATGGAGGCTCGCCCCAGCATTCGACATCAACCCGAGCCCGCGACGTGGCACGATTTTTTCGCGCGCCATCAATAGCAACGATGACCCTCGGGCACGGGACATCCGCAACCTGGCGAAGATCGCAGGGGCGTACGACCTTTCTGAGCTCGAGGCTGCCACGATTCTGCAGCGTGTGGGTGCCGAGGTAGAAAAGTGGCGGGAGATTGCTCGAAGCCTCAACATCTCAGACGCACAAACCGCCCGAATGCGCGGAGCGTTCGACGAGGAACAGCTCGACTTTGCGCGTTCGAGCATGCCCGCGAAGGCGACCGGGAGGCCACCATCCGGCAGCGTCTGGATCAAGCCGCACTCGCGCAATGGCAAGCCTGTGGACGGCTATTGGCGAGGCGCCCGCTCGCAGTAACATCGCCGCCCAGTCAAGCGTTGGCAAACGGAGCGCGGCATCGTCACCGGCACCAACCTCTCCGCGCGCTCTATCGGCGCCGCGATCGGTATGGCCATCTTCAGCGCGATAGCCAACTCGATTTTGGGCCAATGGATGCCTCTGACATCTCCCCAGCAACCGTCACCGCGGTTCGGCAGCTGTGTTGCTTGCGGTGTTGGTGGTCGCGGTGGTCACCGTCGCCGCGACCGTGGCAATGCCGCGCCCGCCGGCTATTGCTCCGGATCCAAATCCGGCAACCGCCTGTCACTAAGAACCTCGCTCAACGTCGATTCCTTAAGCAGGTTGACCATATCGTCGAGCCCAGCACGAATTGAGCCGTGCTGCGAACGCGTTCCCACTTATGGGTCTCGCGTTTGAGCAGCTCCGCGTTGAGGCACTCGGATGCGGGTTCTTCGCTCATCGTGTTGCGCAGGATGGGTAAGGCCACGCCCCTCGTCTCGCTCATGACCGTCCTATCGGTCGTGGGCATGGCATATGTGTTCTATGCAGACGTGTTCCCCGTGCCAACATGTCCATTTCAACGTGCTGCCGTGGATCTTCCTCGGGCCGGTGGTGCTCGCGGTCATCAGGTACGTCTACCTGCGCCGCAACCGCCCCGACGTCATCGCGCGCATCGGCGATACCGAGATGGACACGCTCGGAGGGATCGGGTAGGGCCTGCGCGGCGGCTTCTTCTTCACGTTCTTCACGAGCGGCAAACTTGCTAATATTTCGGCGCGATCTTCGGGAGCAGTGGATGCCGCCTGCCGCCTGCCTTCCGCTTGCGCCCGTCACTGCAGTTCGGCGGCAGTGTTCCTCGCCGTGCTGATGGCCGCGTGGCCAATGCCGACGCGACCGTGGCCACGCCGCGCACGCCGGCTATTGCTCCAGTTTCGAATCCAGCAACTGCCAGAGACTGAAAACTCGCTCAGCGTGGACTCCTTAAGCAGTTGAGGATGTCGTCTAGCCGAATGCATTTCACCCCGACAGAAGTGGGACGCCGGAGGATTTCAGCTTTCGCATCGCGCCGGCGCACGGCCAAGTCGCGCTTTGGTGGAATTGTGCCGGTGAACATCGATCTGAGTACTAAACAGGCTCTGCTGCGAACGCGTCCCCAGTCGTGGGTCTCTCGTTTGAGCCAGTCCGCTTCGAGATAACTGGATGCGGGCTCCACATGCCACTGTGGCATAAGACGGGCCACTGTTTTGTCGAGACTTCCTAGTTTTCGAATAGGCTTCAACCGCGTATTGCTAGTCGGATCCATGTACGCCCCTCGGGCTATTGAGGTTCCGGTAATGTCAGCGCGACCGCATGGCTAGGACTCTGGACCCTCACAAATTCATCTATCTCGCGGGTCGTAATAGATCGCGTGAGTTTGATGACACGAGTGGAAGCTAGTTGCAGCCGCAAGACGGCCTGCATGGGCTGACCACCGATCAAGTGACATTTGCTCGTGGCACTCCGAGGCGTTACGACCGTATGTCGTAGTGACGTGCCAAGATGATGGCAACTGCAACGCTTCGAAAGATACGAGAACCTAATCAACGATTCGACTGCCCGTGATGCGCCTGAATTCACATTCATTGATCTTTTTGCCGGTCTGGGCGGCTTTCACGTAGCGCTTCAATCGTTGGGCGGGAAGGTTGTTTTCGCGGCTGAGTGGGTTGAGCCTTTGCGACAGCTTT
>NZ_JANLVV010000023.1:0-8936 GCF_031364185.1 Salinibacterium sp.
TTTCGGGGCGACTGCGGTGTGGCGCGCGTACGCACTTGTCCCAGAGGTGCGCAGAAGCCGCGGGGGAGGCGGGGTCGTCAAGGTGCTGGCGGGCCAGGTCCGCTGTCGTGTGAGCGACAAGCACGGGAGCGCCGTCACCGCGCCGATCGCCATCGTCAGAAATGGTCGTCAGCTCGGGCACCTCGTTGATGAACGCGGCGTGGAACGGCGGCCACTCGCGCGCCGCCCACTCCAGCACGACCGCGATGCTGGGCTCCCAGCCCGAGCCGTCATCCAGCTTCTGGCGAAGAGTGGATGCCGCGTCGAGCATCCGTCGCGCCTGCGGGTCTGGCATGGCGAGCACCACCGTGTCGTAGCGCTCGCCATCGGCCTCGCCCGGCGCAACGTGCTCGACCGTGACGCCCTGCTCGAGCTCGATGCCGCGCGCCAGGTCGACCACGAGCTCGCGCAGGCCGGCCGCCGCGGCATACCGCATCGGGCCAGTGCTTGACCGATGGATGCCACCCGCCCCCGCGACGGCAATGGTGTCAGTCCACGGACGGGCGAGCCCTCGCTCGAGCCACCCCGCCACCACGTCGGCGAACCGCGAGCCCGGCTCCGCGGTGAAGTACGCCGCCCCGAGGTCGACCGTTCGACCGTGGATCGTGCGGCTCGCCATCCGGCCGCCGGGCTTCCGGCCGCGATCCACCACCCGCGCCGCGACTCCCGCGCTGCGGAGGGCCTGCGCGCAGGCGATCCCGGCGATGCCGGCGCCGACGATGAGCACTGATGGTTTCTGCATGACTCCATCCTGCCCCACGGCTCGAGAGTAGTTTTGGGTGATGGCATCCCGAATCAGCGAACTCGTACTCGATTGTCGCGATCCCGAACTTCTGGCCCGATTTTGGTGCGAGGTTCTGGATTTCGTCGTGCTCGATCGTGACGACGACGGATCTCTCGAGATCGGGCCACGCGAGGGCTTCGGCGGATCGCAGCCCACGATCATCCTGAGCCCCAGTGCTGAGCCGAGGAAGGCGAAGTCCCGGCTGCACATCGATCTCAACGCCACAGATCGTGATCAGGATGCGGAGCTCGAACGCCTACGGGAGCTCGGTGCGCGCCCGGCCGACATCGGCCAGACGGGGGAGGAGTCGTGGCATGTGCTGGCCGACCCCGAGGGTAATGAGTTCTGCCTGCTGCGGTCGCGGCTTGAGCCGCTGTGACGGACGTCCAAGCGCATAGGGGAGGCTGCGCGATGTCGGGGTTCTCAACACGCGGCCTGGCCTCCCCAAAGGGGGACCTGACATCTATTCAGTTTGCTGTGAGACTCGGCTTATGGACCAACGCTCTGACGTGCTGCCGGTCCCAGCCATCGATTTCTCCGAGCTTCACGCTCACCACTCGCGGTCGCAGTTGCGGGCCTTCAGGCATTGGGCAAAGTCGAACCGACCTGGGTTGGTGCAAAAGTCCGACCTCACAGAGTCCGTGCTGGTCGTGCTGATCATTGGCGGCGGCCTTGTTACTGTCGCTGCTTCTACCTTGATGATCGGATTCGGGGTGATCGTTGCCGTCATGTCGGGAAGAATCGAGTGGATTACCGGGGTTCTAGTCGGACTGGGCGTGGCTGCCTTCATTGTGTTCAGTAGCATGCGCCTGATCGAGATCTGGAGGCGCGATGTACGGTTCGGTGTCCGGTGGCGGCGCTGGATGCGGTTGAACAGCTTCGCCGAGGCCAACCACATGGTCTACATTCCTGAGATCGTCTCCCCGGACTATCCCGGTTCGCTCTTCATGATGGGGAAGGCACGGCGAGCGAGAGACATCGTCGCAACTTCGACGGGGCGATATGTCGAAATCGGGAACTACCAATACTCAGGCCAGACCGGGCTGAACCGCTCGCTGAACCGACGTGGGTACATTCGCGTGATACTCGACCGAAGGGTGCCGCACCTATACCTGCGGTCTCGCAAGTCACGCAAGCTCGGCGAGACCTTCGCCCGCTCCCAGGAATTCGCTCTCGAGGGTGACTTTGGACAGTACTTCCGGCTGTATGCGCCAGGAGGCTACGAACGGGACGCCCTATACATCCTCACGCCAGACCTGATGGCGCTGCTGATCGACGAAGCGGCCAACTTTGACGTCGAATTCGTTGGCTCGAATATCTTTTTTTACTCCCCGCGTAGATTCAGAATGACCGATCCGCAAACTTTCCTGCTCAGCATCAGGCTGGGCGAATCCGTAGTCGCGAAAGCGCTGAAACAGACCGGGTCTTACTCGGATGCTCGCTCAGTAGGAGGCTACGTACATAGCCGCGGCGCGCGTCTATCTCGCGGCATGTCAGTGGCTGCAATGATCGGAATCCTGATCGCAATCGCTCAGATATTCCGGCTGGTTCAGCTTCTTTTTCTCAGATAGACGGATGAGGTCGTGACGCCGAAGCGGTAGCGCCCTCTGGTCGCTGCAGAGCTAGAAAGCGAGCAAGAGTCTATGTCGCCGATGAGAAATGTCTGGTGCCGCTGTGACCCAAAGGGCTCGTAGACGTGAAACACCGCGACTCACCAAACACACCCGCCGAGGCAGACGGCTGCGACTGTACCGGCGACGATGAGGGGGAATTGCATCCGGCCACGGTAGAAATCCATCGGTCGCGTTTGCCAGGGCCGAAGCTCTTGGCCTTGCCCGCCGAGGCCGAACGCATCACGATGAGTAGATGCACTTCGCTGGAATTCTGCCCGAAGACGCGCCCGACCCTCGAAGGGGTATTGCGGAGGTGCTGAAAATGATGCCGATTCCAGTAGTCGAGTTCGCTGAACAGCGGTCAATTGAAAACACCGATCTCGGTGTCGGTTCGGCTACTAGTGCGGATGGATACACGGCTATGACCGTGAGTGTTTCCGCCACTCTGTGGCGAAATCCCGAAGACAAGTCTGACCCCGTGAACCTCGCTGAACTTGACGATGACACTCGTCGAGCGATCGAGGAGGTTCCTCCGTGGCCGCGCCCGGCTTGGCTCATCGAACTGGTTGAACGAATGCGGTTCCCGCACTTGTGGGAAGCAGTCAGAACGAGCTGGCATCGCGATGAGTCCGACTTATCTACCCTTGAATACCTACTGGTACACCACACCAGGCACGTGCTGGTGAATCAGTTCCGAACTGAACTCGCGCTGGAAATGCATGATTGGGACTCGCCCCTTCTTCCCTCAGAGAGCGCCGTGCGGCACGGTGCCTTCGTCTCCATCGACGGTCAGGATGTCGTAGGTGCGGAGATCGACTCCGATCATTTTGTTTACGCTCTCGGCGCGAAGCTATCCAGCGGAGGAACATTGACGGCAGTTGTTCCCCGAGAACATCTTCGATACATCAACCTCTCATTTGCAAGTCGATGCTGAGGTGAACCGAGCGTGCGTTGTGGGCCCGGTGGGGCTCGACTCCCCATCGGCACGGCCGCCACGTTGCCGGTTTTTGCTCGTGGCAGGTACTCCGCACTGCGGCAACGCGTCGGAACCGGCGCGAAGGGGGCCCCACAAATGGTTCTTCTACTTCCGGGCCCACAAAAAGCAGGAGCGGCGGGTAGAACGACGTGGCAGGGTGGGCGCGTGTGCCGCCCCCGCTTTTTGTGGGCCCGGTGGGGCTCGACTCCCCTACTGAGCCGCCGGTCCATTGCGCGGTTTTGCGAAGTACAGAGTTGAGCGACGGGCTCAATGGTCCGGACTGCTCAGCGGGGGCCCACGACGAGTTCTTCTACTTCCGGGCCCACGCCGGTGACATGATCACGTGCGTGTGCGGAAAAGTAGAGGGGATGGTGACCGCGTCACCTTTGTGGGCCCGGTGGGGCTCGAACCCACGACCAACGGATTAAAAGTCCGATGCTCTACCAACTGAGCTACAGGCCCTACCCTCCCAGCGTACCGTTGTCAGATGGCCGATGATTTCCACAAACCCACCCAGTACTCGGGCGATAAGTTCGACACCTTCGTCGGTGGGGAGGATCCGGCCCAGATCATGCGGGTCGCCCACGACACCGCGCACGCGCTGCTGAGCCGGGCTCGGGAGACCGACGATCCCGAGGTCATCGAGCGCCTGGTCGCCTACACGGATGCTCACGGCATCGATGCGCTCGCCGAACTGTGGGCGCGCTCCAGCCCCCGCAGCCTGCCGGGCGCGCTGTGGCGCATCTACCTCATCCGGGTGCTGATACGACAGGATGCCACCGGCACCAGTTTTCTCTTCCAGCGCGGCCTTGACGTGCTCACCACGATCGACGCCCTCGTCGCCGGAGCGCCCATGCCCACCGGCCCCGACGAGATTACGGATCTTGCCGACCAGATCCTTAGGGGGCTGTTCCGCGGCGACTTCGCGATCGCGCTCGACCGTGCGGCATCGTTCAGCCGCATTCTGGCCGCGGGCTGCACCAGCGCTGCGGATGACGCGGACCCCACGAATCCGGAGCGGGCCACCGAGCTGACCACTCGAGCCGACCGACTCGCGCTCACGGCCGACGAATTCGCAGCGTGCGCGCGCCTCTACCGCGCCGGGAGCCTCGAGTAGCCCGCGCCCGCGCTGCCGCGCCCGCCCCACCCCTCCGCGGCCACCGAGACCGCGCAACATGTCGCGATCGCTCGGAGGTAGCAGCACATTGCGCGGTCTCGACGGCGGTTTCGAGCCCCGGTGTCCCGCGCGACCGCCGGTCGAGGCATCCACCGAAGCTTGCTAAAATAGTCGAGCCGGGCCGCAGTAACCCCGGGCTCCACTAATAGCCGCTTCGAGCGGCCTTGCGCCGAGAGGCGTTCTGCGGCCCGGCACCAGCCCGCACTACGCGGCGGCTGTGAAGCCCCCAAAACCAAACTCCTTCGGCGAGGGTCACGAATTACATGTGATCCGATGCACCAAGGGAGGTTTGATGTCATGCTGGAGACCATGTCTCGCGAGAATGATGTCAGCGCTGACCCCAACGCGGGCCGGACGCCGGTAACGAGCCAACAGGACCTTCTCGAGCGTGTGGCCGATGGTGACCAGCAGGCTTTCGGCGAGCTGTACGACCAGATATCGCCCCGGGTTTTCGGCCTGATCAAGCGCCTGCTGCGCGACCATTCCCAGTCGGAGGAGGTCACGCAAGAGGTGTTCCTCGAAATCTGGCAAACCGCCACCCGCTTTGATCCGAACAAAGGCGCAGCGGCCACCTGGATTCTGACCATGGCCCACCGCAGAGCCGTGGACAGGGTCCGATCATCGCAGTCGTCACGCGACCGCGATGTTCGAATCGGAATCCGCGACTACAGCCCCGACTACGACAATGTCGCAGAAACAATCGAAGTCCGCATCGAGCACGAAAGGGTGGAGAAGGCAATGTCACGGCTTACCGAGTTGCAACGCCAGGCTGTCTCCCTTGCGTATTACGGCGGCTTCAGCCACAGCGAAGTGGCTGCACAACTGAGTGTGCCGATCGGCACGGTCAAGACACGACTGCGTGACGGGATGATCCGTCTGCGCGATGAGTTGGGGGTGACCTCGTGACGACCCGAAAGCACGATGTCGAAAGCCTGTCGGGGGCATATGCCCTCCACGCATTGAATGATGATGAGACTCGGATGTTCGAGGACCATCTTGCCGAGTCCGAAGAGACGCGCAATGAGGTCACCGAACTGACCGACACCGCGGTACTCCTGGGCATGGCCGTCGACCCGGTGGCACCCCCGGCATCAGTGAAGCAGGGCATCATGGCCCAGCTCGCCAACACCCCACAGTTGCCGCGCGAAACACCGCAGCCCGCTCCCGTTCAGATGAGCAGCTTCACCGGAAAAGCCGCCGCGAAGGCACAGGCTCGCTGGTTCTCCAAGCCGCTGACCGCTCTCGCCAGCATCGCTGCCGCCGTCATCCTGATCATCGGTGGTGGGGTGGTGGCCAACACGGTCAACTCGAACAACTTCCAGCAGGCGCAAGCAGATCAGCTTGCCGCCATCGGCTCTGCGAGCGATACCCAGCGAGTAGATGCCGCGATCAGCGGTGGCGGGTCTGCAACACTGATGTGGTCGGTCGAGCTGGGCACATCGGCCTTCATCGCCGACGGACTCAAGGCGCTTCCCTCCGACAAGACCTACGAGCTGTGGTACATCGACGGCACTGATGCCAGGCCGGCTGGCACATTCACCATCGACGGCGACGGGAAGGCATGGCGTGTTCTCGACGGAGATATGGACGGCGCAGGAGTCATCGGGGTCACCGTCGAACCTTCCGGCGGATCCAAGGCACCCACCACCACCCCGATCGTGACGATCGAGAGCGCCTGACCCACCGAGTAGCTCGCCGCGCAACGCTGTTGCACCGGGCGGGTTGCCTGCGCGCGCCTGCACGCCTGCTTATCGTCGTGCACGCGGCCCGAGCCCGTCGGCGAGGTCAGAGTGCACTTATAGCCCTGTCGCCCGTTCGCGGAGGGCCACGACTGCACTCTGACCTCGTGTCGCGCGAGCATGACCGCCGAGTTGAGTGCCCTCTCGCTGACCGTCGTCCGCGTCCGTGCCCGGCATGTCACGCCTATCGGCCACCAGTCACAGTGCTCTTATGGCCGCTTTGCCCGTTCGCGGAGGGCCACGACTGCACTCTGACCCCCGGCAGGCGGCCGAGGCCTCGGCACGTCTACCGCGGGTTGGAGGCCGCGCGGTAGGTCCACCGCGGGGTAGGGGCCACGCCGCCAGCCCGCCCTCGCGCTGCCACTCTGCAAACTGGTGTCGCCTCGCCCGCTGGCGCAGATCCGCAACCACCCACCGGCCGCGGATCAGCCAAACTTGCCCGACACGTAATCTTCGGTGGCCTGCACGCTGGGCTTGGAGAACATCGTCACGGTGTCGTCATACTCGATGAGCTTGCCGGGCTTGCCGGTGCCGGCGATGTTGAAGAATGCCGTGCGATCTGAGACTCGGGATGCCTGCTGCATGTTGTGTGTCACGATCACGATCGTGTAATCCTGCTTGAGCTCTTCGATCAGGTCTTCGATGGCCAGCGTCGAGATCGGGTCGAGTGCTGAGCACGGTTCATCCATCAGGATAACCTCGGGCGAGACCGCGATCGCGCGGGCGATGCACAGGCGCTGCTGCTGCCCTCCCGACAGTCCCGAGCCGGGGAGCCCCAGGCGATCCTTGACCTCATTCCAGAGATTGGCTCCCCGCAGTGATCTCTCGACGAGTTCGTCGCCGTCGGCTTTGCTCATGCGTGTGTTGTTCAGCTTCACGCCGGCCAGCACGTTGTCGCGGATCGACATGGTGGGGAATGGGTTCGGGCGCTGGAAGACCATTCCGACCTGGCGGCGAACCAGAACCGGGTCGACGCCGGGACCGTACAGGTTGTTGCCGTCGATCAGCACCTCGCCCTCCACGTAAGCTCCGGGGATGACCTCGTGCATGCGGTTCAATGTGCGCAGGAAGGTGGATTTGCCGCACCCGCTGGGGCCGATGAAAGCCGTCACGGTGCGGGGCTCGATTTTCAGCGTGACGTCCTCAACGGCTTTGAATTTGCCGTAGTAGACGTTGAGGTCGTTGACTTCGATGCGCTTTGACACGGGTTTCCTTTGTGTGACACGCCGCTTAGCGGCCGAGCTTGGGAGAGAAGATGCGGGCGATCAGCCGTGCGATCAGGTTCAGGAGCATGACGATCAGGATGAGGGTGAGCGCCCCCGCCCACGCACGATCGAGGTAGGGCTGCACGACCGAACCGGGGTTCTGGTACTGCGTGTACACGAATACCGGCAGTGACATCATCCGGTCGCTGAAAAGGTCGTAGTTCATGCTCGCGGTGAAGCCGGAGATGATGAGCAGCGGCGCAGTCTCGCCGATCACGCGGGCGATGGCGAGCGTCACCCCAGTGGTGATGCCGGCGATGGATGTCGGGATTACGATCTTGAGGATGGTCAGCCATTTCGGCACACCCAGCGCGTACGACGCCTCACGCAGCTCGTTGGGCACCAGCTTGAGCATCTCTTCGCTGGAGCGCACCACCACGGGGATCATCAGCAGCGATAGGGCGATCGACCCACCAAAACCGAAGCGGATGCCCGGGTCAGCAAAGAGCAGCGAGAAGAGCGCAAACGCGAACAGCCCCGCGACGATCGAGGGGATGCCCGACATCACGTCGACGAAGAAGGTGATCGCCCTGGCCAGCGCGCCCTTTCCATATTCCACGAGGTAGATGGCGGTGAGCAGGCCGATCGGCACCGAGATGAGAGCCGCCATCCCGGTGATCAACAGGGTGCCGGTGATGGCATGGAGCGCACCACCACCCTCGCCGACGATGTTGCGCATTGAACTGTTGAAGAAGCCGAAATCGAAGCGGGGGATGCCGTTGGAGACCACGGTGAACAGGAGCGAGATCAGCGGGATGAGCGCGATCAGGAACGCACTGATCACCAGCGCGGTCACGAGCCGGTCTTTGGCCTGCCGGATGCCCTCCACCAGTAGAGCGAAGACGAAGATGAGCACAATGAACAGGATTGTTCCGAGGAACAGCGCCGCGCCGATGTTGAGTTCGGCGCCGGAACTCGCCGCGACCAGTGCGAAGACGATGATCATGGTCGCCCAGCTTGCGCCGAGGATCACCCACGTTGCCCACCGGGGCAGGCGGCCGGCCGTCAGCGAGTTGACGATGCCGGTGGTCTCGGTGACGGCGGTCATCAGTTTGCTCCCGAGAATTCTTTGCGGCGGTTAATGACGATGCGGGCGATCGAGTTGATGACGAGGGTGATGATGAACAGCACCATACCCGTCGCGATGAGGGCGTTGACGTTCACGCCATTGGCTTCGGGGAAGTTGAGCGCGATGTTCCCGGCGATGGTGGAGGGGTTCTGCGAACCGGTGAGCACGAAACTGATGACCAGCGCGGGCGAGAGCACCATCGCCACCACCATCGTCTCGCCGAGGGCGCGGCCGAGGCCGAGCATTGCGGCCGAGATCATGCCGGGGCGACCGA
>NZ_JANLVV010000123.1:0-19322 GCF_031364185.1 Salinibacterium sp.
GCGTTTGTGAACTAACACCGTGCTGGAAGCTGTTGGCGATCAGTGCGGGCTCAGCCCAGCAGACACCAAGGGTCAAGACTACTCGACTGCCCGGGGTCGGTCAAACCGGATCTGCCCTCGTCGCGGGTCACGCGAGTCACACGTCGATGATTCCCTCAAGCGGCCGTTTCGGGGGGTGATCTTTGCGCCAAATCCACAACAGGATGCCCGCCAGGACCCCCAGAGGCAGGTGCGCGATAAAGGTGTTGATCGCCGACGATAGTGCGCGCAGGAGGCCCTGGGCGGCACCGTCCCCGTCGAAAGGGTTGGGGAAGGAATTGCCGAACAGGGAATTACCCGAGGAGAACGCATCCACGATGGCAAGTACGGCCAGCACGATGAAGAGCACTGTGGAGGCGATCCCTGTGGCCAGTATTGCGCGAGTGAGCACATGACCGACCCGCAGTTCTTCTGCGATCGGCGCGACGAGCCAGAGGCTCAGGAAGAACCCGAGGCCGAACGGAATTGCCTGCAACAGTGCATAACCGAAGGACTGCACGGCGAAGTCGGCTGGAACCAGGGCGCTGATGCCCACATAGTTAACGAACAACCGCACAATGTCTTGCGCTACCAAGAACACCACCACCGCGATACCGGTGATCCCGGAGACGAACGCGCCATGCCTGCGGAGAAGCTGCTTCAGCGAGATCGACATAGCACCACCCTAGCCGCCTAGAATTTTCGGATGACCGTGTTGATCGACCAGCCGATCTGGCCGGCGCACGACACGGTGTGGGCTCACATCGTGAGCGACACCTCACTCAGCGAGTTGCACGAGTTCGCGGCATCCGCTGGGGTGCCTCGCAGATCATTCGACCTCGACCACTACGACGTTCCCGCCCGTCTTTGGACGGAGCTGGTTGAGCGGGGCGCACAGCCGGTGAGCATGCGAGAGTTTGTGAGGCGGCTGGAGGCTAGCGGTCTCCGAGTGCCCCAGCGCGACCGCTGAGCGTTCACCAGTCGGTGCTGCGCCCTCGGTGCCGCGCACCGCTCTGCGCTGGGTCCGCGCTGGGCTGCCGCTCCAGCCAGGATGTCCTGTGCCGGGGCACCGTGCCGCACACCGGCCCGTGCGGCGCCACGACGGGCATCTCGCGACTTCCATCAGGTCCGGCACCCGGGTCGGGTGCCGGCCTCGTTGGCGACCTATTCGGCGCTGGTGGTGTCGGTCGTGATGACCGGCGATGACACACGACGAGAGACGCGCGAGCGACCCTGGCCAGGCTGCTTGGGCTCGGGAAGGGCATCCAGAACTGAGTCGAGAATCTGTTCGGCGTCGCGCGTGGAGATCTTGCGCGGCGCACGCGACGTTTTCTTCACCGGGATGTCGAGGATCGCGACGGCGGCTTCGGCCGCGAGCTTTTCGGCTTTCGGTAGGTCGGCTTTCGGCGGTTCGAAGGTCTTCGGCGTCTCGGCTTTCGGTGGTTCGAAGGTCTTCGGCGTCTCAGTCTTCGGCGTCTCGGCTTTCGGTGTCTCGGCGGACACAACCGCCTGTTGAACGGGGATCTCGGTGGTATGAGTCACCGTGCTCGCGGCAACCCTGGCGAGCGCATTGCGCACATCCTCGGTGATCGCGTGGGTGCCAGCGCTACCCATGCCGTTCTTGACCGTGGTGGATGGCGCCGACGGGCCATTTCCGTTGCCACCACTGTTGCCACCGCCGTTGCGATTGCGCCCGCGACGGCTGTTTCCGTCAGCCGCGGGCTGGGCCGTCTGCTGCTGCTGGCGATGCTTCGTTACCGGGTCGTGATGCACGACGACACCGCGGCCCGAACACACCTCGCACGCCTCGCTGAAGGTCTCGAGCAGTCCGAGGCCGAGCTTCTTGCGTGTCATCTGCACCAGGCCGAGACTGGTGACCTCGGCGACCTGATGCTTGGTCCTGTCACGGCTGAGGCACTCGACGAGGCGGCGGAGGACGAGGTCACGATTCGACTCCAGCACCATATCGATGAAGTCAATGACGATGATGCCACCGATGTCACGCAACCGGAGCTGACGCACAATCTCTTCGGCAGACTCGATGTTGTTCTTCGTGACGGTCTCTTCCAGGTTTCCGCCGGAGCCGACGAACTTTCCGGTGTTGACGTCGACAACCGTCATAGCCTCGGTGCGGTCGATGACCAGCGAGCCACCGGAAGGCAGCCAGACCTTGCGGTCGAGAGCCTTCTCGATCTGCTCCGTAACACGGAACTTAACGAAAGAGTCCAGGTTCGTGTCGTCGTAGCTTTGCACGCGCTCAGACAGGTCGGGAGCAACCGCATTCAGGTAGCCCTCGATCGTCGCTTTCGCGTCATCACCGTCAACGACCAGCTTCTGGAAGTCCTCGTTGAAGACATCCCGAACAATCTTGATCAACAGGTCGGGCTCGGAGTGCAACAGAGCGGGAGCCTGCTGCGTCTCGACCTGGCGGCTGATCTCGGCCCACTGGCTGGTCAGGCGCTGCACGTCAAGAGTCAACTGCTCCTCGGTGGCGCCTTCGGCGGCAGTGCGCACGATGACGCCCACGTTCTCGGGCAGCACCTCTTTGAGGATTTTCTTGAGGCGCGAACGCTCGGTGTCGGGCAGTTTTCGGCTGATGCCGCTCATGGATCCGTTGGGAACGTAGACCAGGTAGCGGCCCGGGAGGCTCACCTGGCTGGTCAGGCGCGCACCCTTATGGCCGACCGGGTCTTTTGTGACCTGGACGAGCACACGGTCGCCCGGCTTGAGCGCGAGTTCGATGCGGCGCGCCTGGGTCTTGCCTTCGCCAGACTCGAGCGCGGCGGCATCCCAGTCGACCTCGCCTGAATATAGGACGGCATTACGGCCACGGCCGATATCCACGAACGCCGCCTCCATGCTGGGCAGCACGTTTTGCACGCGACCGAGGTACACGTTGCCGATCAGGCTCGCCTCCGCCGCCTTCGCGACGTAGTGCTCAACCAGTACGTCATCTTCGAGCACAGCGATTTGGATGCGGTCGAACTTCGACCGCACAACCATCACCCGGTCGACACTTTCGCGGCGCGCGAGAAATTCACTCTCGGTGACTACGGGCCGACGCCGACCAGCGTCGCGGCCGTCACGGCGACGCTGCTTTTTGGCCTCGAGTCGGGTGGAACCCTTGATGCGAGTGGGTTCGTTGCTGACGACGGGCTCGGGGCGTGGCTGGCGGACACGCACGACCGTGTTGGGTGCCTCATCACCGGGGCGGGCCTCGTCACCCGGGCGACGACGCGAGCGACGCCGGACCGTACCGGTGTCGTCGGCGTTATCGTGGTCACTCTGGTCGCCGTGGTCATGTGGGCCACCGCGGTCGCTCTGGTCGCCGCGGTCGTTGTTGTCGCGACGCTCGCGGCCGTTGCTTTCGCGGCCCGGCGCACGCTCCGGCATCGGGGGAAGGTCAGGGGCCTGAAACAGCAGCGATGTGCTGGGGCGAGCCCTGGTAGGGGTGACCGGAGTCGGTTCGACCGACTCATCGGGGACGCTGACGATGGATGCGGCATCCACCGACTTCGCCTGCGTCTGGGTGCGGGGTGGGTTGCGCTTCTCGGGCGGCGCCTGCAGTGGTGCGTCCTTCGCCTGGGCCGGCAGAGCTTCACCCTCGTGAGGCGGTGCTTGTGGGGCGTCAGCCAGCGGAGCTTCAACGGAGGCCGCGGTAGCAGCCGCGGCGTCCCGAGCTGCCTTTCGACCACCGAATAAACGGCTTCTCTTCTTCGGGCTTTCCGCGCTGTTGTCGTGTGTATTCACCATTGCTGGCGTACTCCTCACCCAGGTGGACGACCGCGCCGCCCACCGGGAACTCTCTCGTGCGCTAAATTCCGCGTGTTTTGCGGAAAATCGCTGCCAATTCTTCAGGTCATGCCGCCGGCCTGCCCCCTGAGGAGCTGCTCGCGCTGCATTCGTGCTTGTATCGCGACGTCCTGTGCTTCTAAGTCTTATGTCACTGCTTCTAAGTCTTGTGTCACTATTCGTCTTTGTCACTATTGAACGGAACTTGCTATCCGCCTCGGGCGGTTCGGCGCTTCCACAGCGCTGCACCGCATTCCCGGCCCGGTTTTGTGCCCGGTAAAACTGTATTTGGTGCCAGAACGAGCGCGGCTCGAATGGCTGGTTCCGATTATCGCACGCATTCTCAGTTCGGACGTATTTGACGCGTGCGATAATCCGATCATGACCCAGCCCCTAGCCACGCGCCGCTCGCTTCCGATGGCCATCGTGCTCATTGTCGCCGGTGCCATCGGCTGGTACGCCGCCTTCAGGCTGGTGCTCGATAAGTTGGAGGTGCTCAGGAACCCCCAGGCAGACCTTGACTGCAACATCAGCGTGATCGTGCAGTGTGGCGCGAACCTGGGCTCGTGGCAGGGCGCCATTTTCGGCTTTCCTAACCCCATCCTTGGTGTCACCGGCTTCGTCGCCCCCATCGCCGTCGGAGTCGCACTCCTCGCCGGGGCACACTTTGCCCGATGGTTTTGGATAGCCCTAAACCTCGGCGTGCTCGGCGCATTCGGGTTTTGCCTATGGCTGTCATACCAGAGCATTTTCGCGCTGAGTACACTGTGCCCGTGGTGCATGGTGGTGTGGGCCGCGACGATCCCGCTGTTCTGGACACTGACACTCTTCACCGCCCGCGAGGGCATTTTCGGTGACAGGATGCAGCGGCTCGGGGCTGCGCTCTTCGGCTGGGTTCCGGCGATCACTATCGGCGGGTACCTCATCATCGCGATCGTCGCGCAGCTGCGCCTGGACGTGCTCGCGACGCTGTAGTGCGCACACGCGGCGCTTGCGAACCTAATGCCGTCGAGACCCGCCAAAAGTGCACTGAACGCCGCAAGACGCACGATTTGCCGGGGCTCGCGGGGGCCTGTGCCGGGGCGCGGGCGCAGGTGTATCCGCTAGAACCAGAGGGCGAGCTCGCGCGCGGCGGACTCGGGCGAATCGCTGCCGTGCACGAGGTTCTGCTGCACCTTCAGACCCCAGTCGCGACCGAGGTCACCTCGGATCGTCCCGGCCGCTGCCGTGGTCGGGTCGGTGGTGCCGGCCAGCGCACGGAACCCCTCGATGCACCGGTTGCCCGCGATGCGCAGCGCCACCACGGGGCCGCTCATCATGAACTCGACCAGCGGCTCGTAAAACGGCTTACCCTGGTGCTCCTCGTAATGGGCGGCCAGCAGATCGAGATCGGCTTCGACCATCCTGATATCGACCAGCTGGTATCCCTTCGCTTCGATGCGACGCAGGATCTCGCCGGTCAGGTTGCGAGCAACCCCGTCGGGCTTGACAAGAACGAGAGTTTCTTCAACGGGCATGAGTGTCTCCTTGGTTGGGGTTATCGAACGCCGCGCGCTGCTTGTCGATCTGGCGACCCTTCACGAAGCAGTAGACCCAGATCGCCACGAACGCAAGTGCGACGAAGTACATGGCAGTCAGCACAAGGCCAGTGGCGATGAGCGCGGCCTGAAGTACCCATCCCCACCAGACGCCCCACGGGTGGCGCAGGGCGCGTCCACCGAGGATGAGCGCGACGATCAGCACTCCCCCACCCACAAAGGTCGGAACGGCCGGCAGCACCCTAAGACCGAACACCGTCAGCGTGACGAAGAACAGCAGCACGGCCTCGAGCACGAGCACGATGCTCAGCAGCGACTCCGTGGTCGAGCGCACTCGTCGGGCGCGTGGCGGCGTCGGCCGATCCGCCGTGGTCACGGCTTCCACTTCTCGGCTGCCGCGAGCTCGATCGCCTCACCCACGAGTGTGATCGAGCCGGTGACGACGACCGCGCGGCGGGGCGCTTCGACCGCCCACGCACGGGCATCCTGCATCGCCTGCGTCACGCTCTCGTACTGATACGTCGCGTCGTCATGGGTGGCCTCGAGCACAAGCCCGGCCAGATCGTCGTAGGCGACCGCGCGGTCTGACTGCGACTGGGTGGCATGGAATCGCGTGGTCACCGGCGCCAGCGCGGCAATGATTCCGCGGGCATCCTTATCCTGCAGCACACCGAGCACCACGACGATCTCATCGAAGGTGAAATATGTCTTCAGAGCCGCGGCGAGGGCGGCCGCCCCATGTGGGTTGTGGGCGGCATCCACGATCACTGTTGGCTCGGTGCCGATGATCTGCAGGCGCCCGGGAGAGGTCGCGGTCGCCAGCCCTTCGGCGAGCACGTCGCCCACGAGGGGCTGGGTGCCGGCCCCGAGGAATGACTCCACCGCCGCGATGGCGAGAGCCGCATTATGACCCTGGTGATCGCCGAACAGAGGCAGGAACAGGTCCCGGTAGGTGCCGGCGAGACCCCGGACGGAAATGACCTGCCCGCCGATGGCGACGCTCGAACTCTCGAGCTCGAAGCCCGTTCCTTCGACGGCGAGCGTCGATTCTGTAAGCTCGGCGGCACGCTCCAGTTCGGCCAGGGCATCCGGCGTCTGGCTGGCAGAGACAACGGCCGCGACCGGCTTGATGATTCCGGACTTCGTGCGCGCGATTTCCGCCACGGTCGATCCGAGGCGCTGAGTGTGGTCGAGCGCGATGGGGGTAAACACCGCAACCTGCCCGTCGCCGACATTGGTCGAATCCCACTCGCCACCCATACCAACCTCGATTACGGCCACATCGACGGGCGCGTCGGCGAAGCTGGCGAACGCCAGCACCGTGAGGGCCTCAAAGAAGGTCAGCGGCTCTTCGGAGCCCGCGATCAGCTCGGCATCGACCATGTCGATGAAGGGCCGAATGTCTGCCCAGTTTGCGGCCAGCGCGCGGTTCGAGATGGGTAGTCCATCGATCATGATTCGCTCATTTACTCGACGCAGGTGCGGGCTCGTCATGAGACCGGTGCGCAGCCCATACGCCCTGAGAATGCTCTCGGTGATGCGACTCGTCGACGTCTTGCCGTTCGTGCCCGTCACATGCACGATCGGGTAGGTGCGCTGCGGATCACCGAGTAGCTCGACCGCTCGCCGCGTGGCCTCGAGGCGCGGCTGGGGTGCCGCCTCGCCGATTCGAGCCAGCAGTTCTTCGTAGACGCGGTCTGCATCGTCCTGGTACTCGGCGTCCTCGAGCTCGAAGTCGGAGTCGTCGTCGAGGTTGGTGCCCTCGCTGCCGTCGGCGAACGGGCTCAGGTCGGCCAGAGGGTTGGCATCGTCGTCTCCGAGGTCGCTGTCGTCGAACTCGTCCCCACGCCCGAGGTCACCGTCGAGACCGTCGTCGTCGCGACCGAATCCATCCCTGTCAGACATTCACTTCTCCCGATTTCCAGACATCGATGACCAGCACTCCGTCGTTCGCGTATTGGCCGACTCTAAGCGTTGCACGTTGTGAGCCGACCGCCGAGTCGAGCATCGACATCTCAGGGTCTGGTGAGACCGAGAAGCCCGTCTCAAGCGACAGGGTCTCGGCCGCAATGGTGTCGGCGAACTGCTCAAGGGCGGCGATGTCGGATTCGGACGAGCCACAGATCGACATCGTGATGCGGTCGCTGACGTCGAGACCCGCCGCCTTCCTGGTGTCCTGGATGGCACGGATCAGGTCGCGCGCGAGCCCCTCCGCTTCGAGCTCGGGTGTCGACCGCGTGTCGAGGACAATGAACCCTCCGTCGCCGAGGAAAGCAATAGCGCTCTTCTCATCGGCCGCCTGCAGCTCGAGCTCGAACTCGCCCGCGAACAGTTCCACCGACCCGGCGGTGACGCCGTCGGAGCCGCGAACGGCCCAATCCCCGGCTTTCGCGGCCTGGATGACCTGCTGCACCTGCCTACCGAGGCGCGGCCCCAGCGCCCGCGCATTCACGGTGAGCTTACGAGTGATGCCGAATGCCTCCAGGGATCCTTCCTCAAGGGAGGTAAAGTCGACGGCTTTCAGGTTCAACTCGTCGCCCAGGATGCCCTGCACGCCGTCGAACCAGTTGCTGCGTGTGGTGACGATCGTCAGCTGTGCCAGGGGCAGTCGCACCCTCAGCGAGCGACTCTTGCGCAGCGCAAGGCCCGCGGACGCGACCTCACGCACATAGTCCATCTCGGCGACCAGCTCGTGGTCTGCCGGGAACTCGCCGGCCTCGGGCCAGTCAGTGAGGTGCACGCTGCGCCCACCGGTGAGCCCTCGCCAGACCTCCTCGGCTATCAGCGGAATCAGGGGCGCGGCCACGCGGGTGAGGGTCTCGAGCACGGTGAAGAGAGTGTCGAACGCATCCACATCACCCTGCCAGAACCGGTCACGGCTGCGCCTGACGTACCAGTTCGTCAGAACATCGGCGAAATCGCGAAGCCTGGCGGCGGCGATGGGGCTGTCGAGTGCCTCAAGGTCGGCCGTGACATCCCGAACCAATTCGCCGGTCTTGGCCAGAATGTATCGGTCGAGCAGGTTCTCGGAGTCGGTGCGTCGAACCGATTCGTGAGCAGACGCGTTGGCGTAGAGGGCGAAGAAGTAATACGTGCTCCATAGCGGGAGCATGAGTTCACGCACACCGGCTCGGATGCCCTCCTCGGTGACGACGAGGTTGCCGCCGCGAATGACCGAGGACGACATCAGGAACCAGCGCATGGCATCGGCGCCGTCGCGATCGAAGACCTCGTTGACGTCGGGATAGTTGCGCAGGCTCTTCGACATCTTTTGACCGTCGCTGCCCAGCACGATGCCGTGACTGATGACGTTTCTGAACGCAGGCCTGTCGAAGAGCGCGGTCGAGAGCACGTGCAGCATGTAAAACCAACCGCGAGTCTGCCCGATGTATTCGACGATGAAATCGGCGGGATTATGAGCCTCGAAGAACTCCCGATTTTCGAACGGGTAATGCACCTGCGCGAAGGGCATGGATCCGCTGTCGAACCAGACGTCAAGCACATCCTCGATGCGGCGCATGGTCGAGGAACCCGTAGGGTCGTCGGGGTTGGGCCTGGTCAGCTCATCGATGTACGGCCTGTGCAGGTCTGGCTCGCCGGTCTCGTTGAGTGGCAGCCTGCCGAAGTCGGCTTCGATTTCGGCCAGCGAGCCGTAGACGTCGATTCGCGGATAATCCGGGTCGTCACTTTTCCATACCGGGATGGGGCTGCCCCAGTAGCGGTTACGGCTGATCGACCAGTCGCGTGCATTGCCGACCCACTTGCCGAACTGGCCATCTTTGACGTTATCGGGCACCCAGTTGATCTGCTGGTTGAGTTCACCCATACGGTCGCGAAATTCGGGCACCTTCACGAACCAGCTCTACACGGCCTTGTAGATCAGCGGGTTGCGGCAGCGCCAGCAGTGCGGGTAGCTGTGCTCGTAACTGGCAACCCGAAGGAGGCGAGCATCGTCGCGAAGCTTGCGGATGAGCGGCTTATTCGCATCGAACACCTGCAGGCCAGCGACATCCTCGATGATGGGCAGGAATCTTCCGCCATCATCGACCGACAGGATGACCGGAATGCCCGCCGCGGCACAGACGAGTTGGTCGTCTTCACCATAGGCGGGGGCCTGGTGCACAATTCCGGTGCCCTCGCCGGTCGCGACGTAGTCTGCGACCAGGATCTGCCACGCATTCTGTGTGCCCCACTCGTCGGTGTCTGCGTAGTAGTCCCACAGACGGGCGTAGCGCACCCCCTCGAGTTCACGGCCCTTCAACGTCCTGGTGACGGCGGTCGCGGCTGCCGCCCCCGAGTCGTAGCCGAGATCTTTGGCATACGCCGCGACCGTGTCGGTGGCCAGAAGAAAGTCGGCGACCCCCTCAGCAGAACCGTCGCCGGCACCCAGCGGGCCCGATGGCACGACCGAATAGTCGATGTCAGGGCCCACCGCGAGCGCCATATTCGTGGGAAGCGTCCAGGGTGTGGTAGTCCAGGCGAGCGCCTTCACGGCGGTCAGGCCGAGACTCTCGGCCCTGGGGCCGTCGAGGGCGAAGGTGACGGTGACCGACTGGTCCTGGCGCATCGTGTAGACATCGTCATCCATGCGCAGTTCGTGGTTGGAGAGCGGGGTCTCATCGTGCCAGCAGTACGGCAACACCCGGAAGCCCTCGTAGGCCAGGTTCTTCGTATGCAGTTGCTTGAACGCCCAGATGACCGATTCCATGAACGACACGTCAAGCGTCTTGTAGTCGTTGTCGAAGTCGACCCAGCGCGCCTGGCGGGTCACATAGTCCTGCCATTCCTTCGTATACGCCAGCACCGACTCACGGGCCTTCGCATTGAAGACCGCGATGCCCATCTGTTCGATCTGGCTCTTCTCAGTGATGCCCAATTGGCGCATAGCCTCGAGTTCTGCGGGCAGCCCGTGGGTATCCCAGCCGAAGCGTCGGTGCACCTGCTTGCCTCGCATGGTCTGAAAGCGAGGGAAAAGATCCTTGGCGTATCCGGTCAGCAGGTGCCCGTAGTGGGGAAGCCCGTTGGCGAACGGCGGGCCATCGTAGAAGACCCACTCCGGTGCGCCCTCGCGACGGTCGATGGATGCCTGGAACGTGGCATCCTGTTTCCAGAAATCGAGCACGCGCTCTTCGATCGCCGGAAAACGCGGCGACGGGACGACTGGCTCGTCGGGGGTGTGGCGGGGGTACGACATGTGCGGCTCCTGTGTTTTGTCAACACGAGGACGACATTGCTGCCGCGGTACCACCCCGCTTGCCCTTACGTTCAAGAGCCACTCGGACTGCTGTGACGGGCTTACCCGCTCGGTTCTACGTGCGGTTGCCCGCATTTCTTCCGAGGACTTCCCGGTGATAGCCGGATCAGCGTCGTTATGCCCTAAGTCTAGCGCGAGCAACCAACCCATTGATGAGGGATGCGGCACCCACCGCGTCTCCGACCGTCACCACCAGGCTGCTGCCGTTCGTGCGGTGCACCTCCAGCGCATCTCCGCCGCCGAGGATTATGCCGACCCTGCGCCCCGCACCGAATCGGATTCCCCATCCTCCGAACTCCACCAGCGGATTCACGACCGGTACCGACGCGCTTTCGATATCGGCCAGTCGCAGTCGAAAACGCGGAAACCCCATGAACGACCGCACGAGCACCCCTGCGTTATCGACGTGCACCCGCCAGACGAGGGTTCCCAGCAGCAGGGCCGGAGCAAGGGGAATGGCTAACAGCCAGACCCATAGAGCTGGACTCGGCACGATGACGGCCGGAATGATGACGAGCACAGCGATGCCCGACACGAGCGCGATCAGCCACCACGGCGACCTCACTGAGCGTGTCCACAGCACTCGGTCGGTCGGCGTGAGGGCGGTGGGTGTTGGACTCGTGGCGTACTGGTCATCAGCCGGGCGCGCCCTGGGTAACAGGAACCAGCCGATGACGGCGGCCACGAGGCCCAGGAGGAGTCCGGGAATGATGGCGCCCACCGGGCTGGGGGCGGCCGCGGCATCCACTAGCCCTCGTTGTGTGGCGAGCGACACCAGCGTGATGGTCATCAGCAGTACCGTAATGAATGGTGACACCAGCAGAAGAAGCTTGTGCCGGATACTGAGCCCGCCCTCGGCCGTTCCCGCGACGATTCCGGCGAAAAGTGCGGCGAGCGCCACGCTCATCACCCCGATTGTCAGCAGAAATCCGAGTGGCGTCGTGAAACCGTTGGGCCGATTGCTGGCATCCCAGTGGATGGCTACGGTAGCTGGCAGCAGCGGGAACCAGGAAGCCGCGACGCCGGATGCAGCCAGGGTGATAACCACAGGCGCGATGACACCGACGATAAGAACGGAACGCGGCAGTCGTTTCATGTGTTGTATTCCTCTCGAACCAGCGCAACGAGCGCCGATGAGCTAAGACCGAGCCGTTTGGCTTCGGCGATCAGGGTGGGAAGCGCGAGAGAGATGGGCTCGTACTGTCTGGCCTTATCCGTGACGACGGCGCCGCGCCCGCGTCTCAGGTCAACAAGCCCCTCGTCACGCAGCTGCTGGTAGGCGCGCAGCACGGTGTGCACGTTGATGGTGAGGGATGCGGCCACCTCCCTGGCGGAGGGCAGTCGGTCCCCCGGCAGCAACGCTCCCCTGCTCACCTCGCTCCGGACGGAGGCAGCGAGCTGTTCGAAGAGCGGCACCGGTGATGCGGCATCCACTTTCATCAGCATGCGGCGATCCTATTGTTATATTTGCGCTATAACAACCATTTTGGGGAATGCGAGGAGTGCGCGGAGGCTTGACCCTGTGTGACCATCACCAGTGGCAAAGCGCCAACCACTCCAGAAGCACCATCCACCCCACATTTCGATCGCAGCGCCGCCCGAAAGGCGGTCTGGGCGGCCCTCGTCGGCTCCTCCCTCGAATCATTCGACTTCTACGTCTTCGCGTACTTCAGCGCGATCTTCGCGCCCGCCCTGTTCTTCCCCGAACTCGACCCGGCTGCGGGTCTCCTCGGATCGTTCGCCGTCATTGCGGTCGCCTTCATTGTGCGGCCCATCGGTGCGGTGATCTTCGGCAACCTGGGTGACCGCATCGGGCGCAAGCGCACGCTGCTCATCACCATCACGATTATGGGAGTCGCCACGGGCCTGATCGGCCTACTCCCCGACTTCAGCACGGTCGGCATTGCCGCCCCGCTGCTGCTGTTGCTGCTGCGGGTGGTGCAGGGGCTGTCACTGGGCGGCGAGTGGGGTGGTGGCATCCTGATCGCCGTCGAGCATGCCGAGCCGAAACGCCGCGGCCTGTACGCCGCCCTGCCGCAGCTGGGCTCGCCCGTCGGCACGATCCTCACCGGGGCACTGCTACTGCTGCTGCCGAGCATCATCGGCGCCGACGAGATGCTGGCCTGGGGCTGGAGGATTCCTTTCCTGCTTGCTTTCCCACTGTTGGCCGTATCGCTCTACCTTCGACTTGCCATTGATGAGACTCCGGTCTTTACCAGCCTCGTGGCCGAGAAGAAGCGCGAGCGTATCCCGGTTCTAGCCGCCTTCCGCCGTTACCCGATCGCGATCCTGGTCGCCGTCGGCGCCGCCATGCTCGGGATCGGGTCGTACTCGCTCATGAATACGTACACCATCGGTTATGGCATCAGCGTGCTCGGATTCTCATACCCCGATCTCGCGCTCGCCACCCTGCTCGGCAGCCTTCTGCAACTCGTCACCATCCCGCTGTTCGGAGTGCTGGCCGACCGCATCGGTTCGGCTCGGGTCGTCGTGATCGGGGCGATTGGCACGCTCCTCATCGCGTTCCCGATGTACTTCCTGCTGCAGTTCGCGACCTTTGACGTCCTGGTCGCGACGATGATCATCGGCGGGATCCTTCCGACCCTTGCGTGGGCGGGCCTCGGCGGGCTGATGGCGAATATCTTCGGCGGGCCGGTCAGGTACAGCGCTCTATCGATTGCCTACGCGGTCGCGGCGGCGCTGTCGGGCATCATTCCCTTTGCCACGCAGGGCCTGTCGATCGCGACGGAGGGCGCCTGGTGGCACCCCGGAGTGGTGCTCGCGGCCATCTCCCTCATCACCCTGGTGTGTGCGGTCATCGCCTCACGCTGGACCAGGGCGGTGGATGAGGATCCGATCCTGACCTAGCGTTCTGCGTCTGATATTCGCTGGTGAGGTTCGGTCACCACGACCGACACGGACCTCGCCGTAGGTCGGGGCCGGTTTTGCTTGCGCCGCCCCGCCGCCCCGCCGCCCCGCCGCTTCTGCGCCTCCCCCGCGGCTTCTGCGCACCTTTGGGACACGTGCGTACGCGCGCCGCACCGCAGTCGCCCCAAAACTGCGCAGATAGTGAGCGGATGACGACTTCCCCAACGAACTACCAGCGAATGTCCCTAGCGGCAGGTCAGCCCTTATCGCCGGTGTTCTCGACGGTGATGGCCTCGAGATCCTCTTTGCCGTCTGAGCCGACGACCCTCAGATAATACGTGATGCTGGCCTGCGGGCATCCATAGGCGAAGTTGGCATTGTCACCCGGGAAATCACTGTTGTCTCCGCTGGGTGGCAGGTTAAGAAAGTAGGCAGTGGATGTGCCGTTCTCGACAACACCGAACTCCACTGAATTGGCGTTGGTCGACGACCAGCTGAAAGAGATGTACTGCGGTGACGGAACAGCGGTATTGCAGAACACCGTCGGTGTGGTCGTCTCAAAGCTTTCGATCGCCGCACTGGTGGCGGGCGGAGGAGGGGGCGCCACGGTGGGCTCCGCTGGGGCGGATGTCGTCGGCGTCGCACTGGGCGTTGATGCGGGCGTGGCGCTCGAGGACGGGGATGCGGATGGGGACGCCGACGGCGCTGTGACCGGAGCCGCCGAACCCCGCGTGAGCAGCGTGATGAGTGCAATGACGAGCGCGGCCAACAGGAGTGCGCCGATCATCGCGAAGACAATGATGCGCCTGCGTGAGCGAGGAGCATCACTGACCTCGGCCGGCGGAGTGTCGACGGGCGGAGTGACCAACAATTCGGTGGGGTTGGCGTCTTCCGGCAGATCAAATTTTCGGGTTCGGTCGTCGTCGCTCATTGTGCTCTCCGTGCCGTCGATCGGGAATGCCCGGACGACGACAGCATAGGGCGTGCGCTGACCTGTGGTCGAGCGATTCGCAGTGGGGATTCTACGGAGGTGACGGACTGGCACGGTGAGTGCGCGACCAAAGCTCCCAGAGGGCAGCGGAGGGAATGTCCCGCTCCGAGACCGGGAAGTACCGCCGAATCGCAAGGCGCTGTGCGTCAGTTGATCGCTCAGTCAATTCCCCGCGGCGGCCACTGTGGAGAGCTCTATCGCATCCTTTCGAGCGATTGCGGACTGGCCTGTATTTCAGTCGAACGATGCAGCGGCCTCGGCCGATCGACATCCCGCCGTCTTGTCCTCCACAGGCGCCACTTCAAAAAGTTGTTGATTTTGTAGGATTTCTCTTCGAATATAACTTCGAATGTGAGAGAATGGAGCATGTCCTTCACCGAATCATTCGCCAGCACCGCACAGTCGGTTATGGCGTTCGGGGTGGATTCCGCTGCTGTCGCCGCCCTACCTGATAACGCACTTCTCGCCGCCCATAGCCTGCTCACCGAGCATCGTCGCCACTCCGACGTGTACGCCGCCTTCATCGCTGGCGAGATCGAGCGGCGATCCTCCCGAGAGGCTGGCTACTCAGGTCTCGCACAGCGCAGCGGATTCGGCAGCACTGAGGCAATGTTGCAAACGCTGTCTCCGGTAACCAAAGTCGAGGCTAAACGGCTGGTCTCCGCAGGCATCCTGATGGCCTCTACCCTCCCTACTCTGTGGGAGTCGGCACTGGCTTCCACCCTCGCAGCAGGGTCGCTTTCGATAGCTGCGGTTGATGCGATTCGGCGGGGGCTGGGGCCCGTAGCCGATGCAGCACCCGCGGCTGATCTTCTCGCAGAATGCGAGCGGTTAATCACGCGGGCGCCGTCAGTATCCGTTGACGAGCTAACTCGCGAAGCCCGCTCGGCCCGCGATCGTCTCGACGAGGCCGGCATCTCCCGTCGCGAGAAGCAGAGTCGCGACAATCGGTATCTGAAGCGCTGGGTACGCGACGATGGCATGTACCAGGGTTCGTTCCTCCTAGACCCTGAGGGCGGGCAGCACGTGTTCACGGCACTTGACGCCATCATCGCCCCACGGCGCGGAGTTCGATTTGTGGATGCGACGGCCGCAGCCCGGGCCGATGCCATCGTCGCCGACCCCCGCACCAACGACCAGCTGCTCGCCGATGCCTTCGTAGAAATGGTCCGACTGGCTGTAGACGCTGACCCAAGCACCCTCTTCGGCACACGCCGACCCGCCGTTCGCGTGGTGGTGACCGAGCAGGCCCTGTCAACGCCGGATGGCCATGGGTTCATCGAGGGCGATAGCCAACCCGTTTCAAGGTCGACCGTTGATCGGTTCATCTGCGATACCGGCTTTATCGGCATCAAATTTGACCGCAAGCACCAGGTCATCGATCTCGGCCGCACCCAGCGGCTCTTCAGCGATAACCAACGGCTGGTGATCTCCGTCCGAGACGGCGGGTGCATCTTCCTTGACTGCACGAGACCCCCGTCCGCCTCCGAAGTGCATCACATCAACGAATGGGTACGTGATGGCGGGCTCACCAACGTTGCCGATGGAGTGCTCTTATGCCGACATCACCACATGCTGCTGCACAACAACCACTGGCGAATCATCCGCCTTGACGACGGCTACTGGCTGAAACCGCCGCGGTCGCAAGACCCGGAACAGAAGCTGCGTCGCCTGGTGAGCAAGAGCGCGCTGTTCGCGGAGTTGCGAACGTAGCTCGGCGGGAGGGCGGCGGAGGCGGCCCGGGTAGAATCGTCTCGACAGTCACACTCAGGCACCCCATCGCTTCATCCGATACGGATAGCGATACAGACTCGGTGCCGCACATATCGAATTGGAGCACCCATGCCATCCGACATCGCCGCCACGAGCGCCCACTCAATTCCCGAGAAGCCCGCCCTCGAAGGCCTCGAAGGCAAATGGGCTCCCGCATGGCAAACCCGTGGCACCTATCAATTCGACCGTGATGCCGCAGTCGCTGCGGGTTCGTCCGAGTTGTTCTCCGTCGATACCCCTCCCCCTACGGCCTCGGGCAGCCTGCACATCGGGCACGTGTTCAGCTACACCCACATGGACCTAATCACCCGGTTCCAGCGGATGCGCGGCAAGCACATCTTCTACCCCATGGGCTGGGACGATAACGGGCTGCCTACCGAGCGGCGTGTGCAGAACTACTACGGCGTGCGGTGCGACCCGACCCTCCCCTATGACCCCACATTCGTTCCCCCTCTGCAGGGCGGAGACACTGCATCGTCCAAGGCCGCAGATCAACTCCCGATCTCGCGTCGCAACTTCATCGAGCTCTGTGAAACCCTCACCGCCGAAGACGAGAAGCAATTCGAAGACCTCTGGCGCCAACTCGGCCTGAGCGTCGACTGGAACCTCACCTACCGCACAATCGGCCACGAGGCTCAGCTCGCAGCCCAGCGCGCGTTCCTGCGAAACCTCGCTCGGGGCGAGGCCTACCAGGCCGAGGCTCCGACGCTCTGGGACGTGACCTTCCGAACTGCAGTTGCCCAGGCCGAACTCGAAGATAAAGAGCAGCCCGCCGCCTATCACCGGCTCGCGTTTCACCGCGCCGATGGCGACGACGTGCATATCGAGACCACCCGCCCGGAACTGCTCGCGGCCTGCGTTGCCCTGGTGGCGCATCCCGACGACGAGCGCTATCAATCGCTGTTCGGTACGACCGTCACCACTCCCATTTTCGGTGTCGAAGTGCCGATCGTTGCCCACCACCTTGCCCAGAAAGACAAGGGATCCGGCATCGCCATGATCTGCACGTTCGGGGACGTGACCGATGTTGTGTGGTGGCGTGAGCTCGACCTGCCCAACCGCACCATCATCGGTGCTGATGGCCGAATCGTCAGCGACGCTCCCGACGCGATCGTGACGGATGACGCGAAAGCCGCCTTTGCCGAGCTGGCAGGTAAGACCGTCTTCAGCGCCAAAGCGAAGATGGTCGAACTGCTGAAGGGGAGCGGCGAGATGATCGGTGACGCACGGCCGATCATCCACTCTGTGAAATTCTTCGAAAAAGGCGACAAGCCTCTCGAAATCATCTCCACTCGCCAGTGGTACATCAAAAACGGTGCACGGGATGCCGACCTGCGGGCGCGCCTCATCGAGGCCGGCAGGCGGATCGGATTCACCCCTGAACACATGCGAGTACGGTACGAGAACTGGGTTGGCGGCCTCACCGGCGACTGGCTGATCTCACGACAACGCTTCTTCGGTGTGCCCATCCCGGTGTGGTACCACCTGGATGCCGAAGGTGAAAAAGGCGAGCCGATCGTTCCCTCCGAAGATCGGCTGCCCGTCGACCCATCCTCGGACGTTCCCGGCGGGTTCACCGAAGCCGACCGCGGCATCACTTTCGTGGGCGAGCTCGACATCATGGACACCTGGGCCACCTCCTCCCTTACCCCGCAGATCGCCGGGGGGTGGGTAACCGATCCGGAGCTGTTTGGCCTGGTGTTCCCGTACTCCTTGCGCAGCCAGGGCCAGGACATCATCCGCACCTGGCTGTTCTCGACAGTGCTTCGCGCGGAACTGGAGGAAGGGAAGATCCCGTGGGAGAACGCGGGCGTCTCCGGTTTCATCGTCGACCCTGATCGCAAGAAGATGTCGAAGTCCAAGGGCAATGTGGTGACACCGAAGGGCATGCTTAACGAATATGGTTCCGACGCGGTGCGGTACTGGGCGGCGTCCAGCAGGCTCGGCACCGATGCTGCGTTCGACCCGCAGAACCCCAAGCAGATCAAAATCGGGCGTCGACTGGCAATCAAGATCCTGAATGCCGCGAAGTTCGTCTACTCCTTCCCGGAGGCCGGTCTTCCGGGGGGAGGCGTCCCGGAAACTGATGTCCCGGAGGCCGGCGCAGAGGAAGCGGAAAGCCACGGTGCGACCGGCTCTTTGACCAGCGCGATCACCGAACCGCTTGACATCGACATGCTCGCCGAGCTTAATTCTGTGATCGCCACGGCGACGACAGCGCTCGAGGAGTTCGACCACGCCAAAGCTCTCGAGGTCAGCGAGAAATTCTTCTGGACCTTCTGCGACGACTACCTCGAGCTCGTCAAGGAGCGGGCGTACGGCGCGGCCACCCCCCAGGGCCAGGCCAGCGCTGCCACCGCCCTGCGCACCGCCGTAGACGTGTTGATGCGCCTCTTCGCCCCGTATCTGCCCTTCGCGACCGAAGAGGTGTGGAGCTGGACCCACGACGACTCGATCCACACCTCGGCCTGGCCCACGGCAGACGACACCGGCGTGACCGTGGCACCCAGCGGACTGCTCGGCGCGGTGAGCGAGGCCCTCATCGGAATTCGCCGGGCGAAGACAGACGCCAAGGCATCGCAGAAGACCGACGTGACGTCGGCAATCATCACCGGACCCGCGATCCTGGAGTCCGGCTTGGGTGATCTCTGCGCCGTGGGACGCATCGCCAGCGTAGAGTTCGTGGAATCTGAGTCGATCGAGGTGCGCGATATCGCGCTAGCCGACGTCGCTGGGCAAGGCTGACCCCGCACGACCTGAGGAGATTCGATGACAGAAGTTCGCGACATCCATGAAGGCGACCGCGATGTGTGGCACACGTTGTTTGCCGACTACGGCGTGTTCTACAAGGCCGACTTCTCCGAAGCTGTGCTCAATGGGGTCTGGTCGTGGTTGATGGATGCCGAGGCTGATGTCTGCGCGGTCGTGGCCGTCGACCGGGGCGAGGTGATCGGATTCGCGCACTACCGCCAACTGCCCGACACGTTCACCGCAGCCGCCGAGTGGTACCTCGATGACCTCTACGTACAGCCAGAGTCGCGCGGGTCTGGCGCCGCGACCGCGCTGATCGAGGCGGTTTCCGAGCGAG
>NZ_JANLVV010000125.1:0-2318 GCF_031364185.1 Salinibacterium sp.
TCGGGACAGTCGGGCCCCGCGCAACCTCCCCCCAGTCCCAAACGCCCGTCCTTATGCCCTGGCCGCGTCACAGCATCCATCGCATGACTCCCGGCACCTGCCCACCCGGTTGGGCGACGTATGGCAGATGTATGGCACATCCCGCACGGCGTCAGTCCCGGGATGCCCCGGCGCTCCGCCACGTAGTTGAACCACCCGCGGCGGAATGCGCAGTTACGCAGCACCGAACCGGATGTAGAGCTCACGAGGACGTCATCGTTCAAGCTCTTCTCTTCAACATGGATAGAGACCTGCTCAAGGCTGAACTCCGGCACCACGATCGACCACTCCTCGTAGTCTTTGGGGCTCGGCTCCTCCATGTGGCTGTCGACCTAAACCATCGTCGTGCGCACCTCGATGCGTCATCGACGGAAGTCGAGGTCGCACATGCGCAGTCCGGACAGTTCGCCCCACCGCAGCCCGGTGTACGCGAGCACGAGAATCAACAAGCCGAACCCCTCCCCTGCAGGTTTCGCCTCTACGGCCTCGGCGAGCGCTGCAACTTGCTCGTGGGTAAGAAACTTCTTGTGCGACTTCGACTGCCTCGGCAGGTTTAGCCGCACCGCTGCGTTCACCGGGCGACGCCCGTCGTCGACCGCGAGTTGTAGGCCGGCAGGGAGCAAGTTGACGATCTTCCTCACCGAGTCGGGACTCTGCGTGGCGGTGAGCTTCGAGGCCCATAGCTGAGCGTCGAAGCGGGTCATGTCGCCTATGGCGATCGCCCCGAGACTCGGGACGATGTGCAGCCGGACGACGCCTTCGAGCCGGTCGAACGTCGAGCGGCGCAAGTCGGTGCGGGTCTCGACCCACTTGTTCATCCAGTCGCCGATGCTCACGCGAGCACGAGTTGGGTCGATGTAGCGGCCGCTATTCTTCGCGACCTCGACGGAAGCGAGGAACAGCTCCGCGTCGCGTCTGGTGCGGAACCCGCGCTTGTCGGTCTGGCTATGGTCCGGCTTCCGATAGCGGCGCCCGCCCGACGCATCATACGTAGTGACGCTACCCACGAAATGACCTGCCCTCCTCGATACCCACACGGAACACTCCGCCACCGACACTGCTGACGCCTTAGGATCCAGCCTCCGCCGTGCCGTCGTCCAAAGTGATATCGACGATCGATTGATCGTGAATATCATCATCGCGAACTTCCAGATAACGTCTGAATGCGGGATGCACCCGGAATCTCTCTGGGAGACCGGCCTTGTCCGCAACACGCTTTGCTACCTTCATCTGTCGGCGGGCCGACGTCTCGCCTTCAACATGCTTGAAAGCGCCAGGACTGACCTCTAGTCCTAGGAACGAACTTCGAACCAACCAGTCACGGATCTGGTCTCTGTTCTCGTATTGCTGCAGCAAGTCGTTGAGCTCGCCTATGGTGAGAGTTGAATCAACACCTGCGAACTCGTATAGAGCTTCTTCGAGGTCGAACCCCTCGGCTTCGCTTTCGACGAGCAATGCCTCCACGGCGAACCGCGAGTATTGCTCCTCGGCGAAGATTATGTCGTCTTCGCCAATGATCCGGTGCTTCCGGTTGATCGCGGTTTTGAGAGCCTCGTTGGCGAAGTAAATGAAGTCGCGTGGGCGCGGGAGGGTCCGCCACAGGAAATAGTCACGAGTCGTCATGCCATGAACGTCAGGGCCGAACACCTCCGACCACATATCGAATGTCTTCGACGCCTTCCGCGATCGATTGGCAGCGTAACGTTCCTCCAGCACTCGAACTAACAACTCATGGTCATGCCAGTAGACGGATAGGACCCGAATCTTGTCTGGCTCTCGCGCGTACTTGGATATGGCGTCATAAATGTCTGTGCGAAGAAACACGGTCAGGGTGACGTTTACGGGCGCGGCGCCGCCCACTGGCTTTGCGAAGTCCTTCTCCACCCTGCCGATGGCCGTTAGGAGGGACAGCAGAAATTTCGACATCACCTCGTAGTCGGCACCCCGCTCCCATGCCTTGTCTAAATTGTCGATCAGGACCGCGACGCGCTTGAAGTCCTTGAGCGTCAAAAGGATGAGGTCTCGAAGGCGCGCGAGCCTGTGTGAGCGCAACTGGCGACTGATGAAGGCCTGAATGGTTTCGCCGTCACGACGCGCATCCGCAGTGAGCGCCAGAACCGCGGACTCAAGTCGCGTGGAAAGATCATCCGTCAGATTTACACCCAATGATTCGAGCTCAGCCTGAAGGTCTTGCAGAGCCTGATTTGTGCCTCCGCCAGCGGGCTTCTCGGACGCGTAGCTCACCGTCCGCACAGCTATTTCCGTATACAAGAGATAGG